>CAVJGP010000013.1:0-36455 GCA_963648855.1 Alistipes onderdonkii
CTTGTGGATGAGTCCGCACCCCCAGGCACGCCCGCGAACCCTCTGCATACTGTTGCGACGCTGCCGAACCTCGTTACCGCGCTGCGCCTGTTGCTCACAGTATGTTTTCTCGTGCTCTATCCCCAGCAGGAAACCCATACCGCTGCAGTCGTGCTCTTCATCATCGCCGCCTGCACCGACTGGGTAGACGGCAAGCTCGCTCGCGGGCTGAACCAGGTCAGCGTCTTCGGCAAGCGCTTCGACCCGGTCATGGACAGGGTGCTCATCTTCAGCGGCGTCATCGCCCTGCTCATCACGAGCCGCATCCCCCTGTGGACCTTCGTCTACCTCGTGGCGCGCGACGCGCTGCTCGCCGTGGGGGGAGCCGTCCTCATCAGGCGCTGCCATCGCATCCCCGACGTCTGCTACGTGGGCAAGGCGTGCACCTTCATCCTGATGGCCGGCTTCTCGGTTCTGCTCTTCGACCTCTTCGAGGTTCCCGGGCTCAACCTGTTCGAGAGCTCGCTGCTGCCCGGCTTCGGCGCGGCCGCCGTCAGCTTCGGCATCTGGATGGTCTACGTCGGCTGCATCTTGTCTGTAATCGCCGCCTGCGTCTACGTCGTGCGCGGCGTTCGCATCCTGAGGAGCTAATCAATTGGCACGCAATCTCACCAATACCAGCTCGCTGTCCACCTCGATGCTCTCCAGGAGGTCGTTCCTGAGCCTGGCCGCGCTTGCGGGCCTGCAAGCTGCCACGTTCTGCTCGGGCGGTGTCGCGAAGGCAGACGAGGCGTCGACGTCCTCCGATGAGTGGTGGAGTGCGTTTGGGGACGACTATCCCACCCTTGAGTACTGCCAGGAAGCAGCCGTCGTAGACGAGGAGGGCAACACGCTCTTCTCCTACAACGGGTCGCGCTCCATGGCCATGGCCTCCACGACAAAGATCATGTCGGCCATCGTCGCCCTGGAGAGCGGCGTGCCGCTCGACACCACCTACACCGTCTCCGACGTGGTCGACTCCGTGTATGGCCAGGAGGCCGGCTTTGCGGTGGGCGAGCAGACCACGCTCAACGACCTGCTCCATGCCCTGCTCATCTACTCGGGCAACGACGCGGCCGTCTGCCTTGCCGAGTGCGTGGGCGGCACGGTGGACAACTTCGTCTACATGATGAACCAGAAGGCCTCTGAGCTGGGCCTTCAGGGCACCCATTACATCAACCCGCATGGCCTGGACGAGGACGGGCATTACTCGACCCCGCTCGACCTCATCACGCTGGCCCGCCACGCCTGCCAGTATCCCGTCTTCAGCTCGGTCGTCAGCTCCACCTCGGTCACCGTCCACGCCGGGGGCCAGGACACCACCCTGTACTCGACCGACGCCCTCACCAACGTCTATCCCGGCATCCACGGCATCAAGACCGGCTACACCTACGCAGCGGGCATGTGCTTCGTCGGACGCTGCACGCGCGGCGGCAAGACGCTCTACACCTGCGTTTTGGGATGCAGCGTAGACGAGGGCCGCTGGCAGGACACGCGCAACCTGCTCGACTGGGCGTACTCCCATTACCCCGAGACACAGGTCAGCACTGCAGGCAACCTCGTGAGCTACGACCCCCTCTCCACCAATTTCGGCTGGTACGTGGCGACCCCTCAAAGCCAGACCGCCTCGCTTCGCGACACTCAGGGCGTGAGCGCGCAGCAAAACGCCGCCTCGTCCGGCCTGAAAGACCCCGGTCAGGTGACCTCGAACGTCACCTGGAGCGGCCAGAGCGGTACGCCCGAAACGTCGAGCATAGCCAAGGCTCAAGGCGTTGTTTTTGAATCGCACACTTTTGGGCCGCTTGTGTCGAGCCTCTTCTATTAAACTGTCCACTGAAACTTGAACCCACGAGCCATCACCAAGGAGGGCGACCATGGACATGAATGCGTACAACTCCGCCGCCGCTATGGGTCAGACCCAGTCCTTCAACCTCATGCCTGACATCACGCTTCCCAATCTCGACCTCACCTCGCCCGACTCCGGCCTGGCGGAGCTGACCATCGTGCGCGGGCCTTCTGCAGGGGAGCGCTTCATCCTCGACATCCCTGAGGTCACCATCGGCCGCGACCCCAAGTGCGAGGTCTTCCTCAACGATCGCACCGTTTCGCGCCGTCACGCGCACCTGTCCATCCAGGGCGGGCGCGCAGTCATCGAGGATCTGGGCTCCCTCAACGGAACCTGGCTCGACGGCGCCATCGTCACCTCCGGCGAGCTCTTCAACGGGTCGACGATTCAGATCGGCACCTTCAAGATGATCTTCAACATCCACTAGATTCTCTTCGGCGCATCGGCAGGGGCATCTCATATGACGGAAGAACCCAGGTACACCATCGGCAAGGTCGTCAAGCAGCTTCAGGAGAAGTTCCCCGACCTCAGCGTCTCAAAGGTTCGCTTCCTTGAGTCCGAAGGGCTCATCACTCCACAGCGAACCAAGAGCGGGTACCGCATGTACTCCGACTACGACATCGCCCGTCTCGAAGCCATCCTGCAGATGCAGAAGACCAACTTCTACCCGTTGTCTGTCATCAAAGAGAAGATAGACGCCGCCCCCGAGGGATTCTATGAGTCCGACGCCGCCGAGGAGCCGCAGGATGTGCGCGACAATGCGGTCGATGCGTTTGCGCAAGAGCGCCACTCCATCGATGAGATTGCAAGCGCCGCCGAAGTCCCCGCGTCGTTCGTGTCCGAGCTCATCGAGAACGGCTTTCTCGACGTGGAGGCCGACGCGTACAACCATCCGAGCATCTCAGGTGCCGACCTTGCGCTTGTGAAGAGCGCCTACGAGCTTGCTGGATGTGGCTTTGACCTGCGAACCCTTAAGAGCCACATCCAGCGCGCCAACCGCGACGTCTTCTTCTACAAGCAGGCCCTCGCGATGGTCTCGCGCAAAGACCCGCAAAGCGACCCTGACGCCACCCTTGAGCATCTCATCGACCTCAACGACTCCATCACGCGCGCGCTTATCCGCCGCATGGCAAAGTAGGGTCTCGGCTGGACACGTCCCGTTTTCGGCGCGCTTTCAGCATTTTCAGAGTTTATGCCTTCTTGCCGCGCGTTCGCGGGGAGCATAAGAAGCCTTGTTAGAATGTCCCTTCGGCGATTGGAGGGACATTTTTTATGACTGAACGACTACTGACACGCCGCAATTTCGTTTCGATGGCAATCGCGACTGCCGCCACGCTTGTCGGCTCGGTTGCCTCTATCAATACGGCCCATGCCGAGTACTCCGCCTCTGCCGAAACGGAGGCGGCCCTCTCCGACGCGCAGTCTCGCTACGAGGCGGCCGTCGAGCAGATCGACTACCTCAACAATGAGTACTTCGACGCGCAGGCCCAGTACAACTCCATCCTCGACCAGATCAGCGACACCGAAACCCAGATCTCCGACCTGCAGGCAAACATCGACCAGAAGCAAGTCGAGCTCTCGCAGGCCCAGGATGTACTCGCCGAGCGCGTGGGGGCGAGCTACCGTGCCGGCAACGCCTCGATGATCGACGTCCTCATGCAGGCGACGAGCTTCGACGACTTCATCAGCCGCCTGTACTACGCCAACAAGACGGCCGACAGCGACGCGCAGGCCATCCAGAACGTCAAGGACATCAAAGCCTCCCTTGAATCCGACCAGCAGGCGCTCTACGAGCAGCAGGCTCAGCTCGAGACGCTGCGCACCGAGCAGGAAAGCGCCATGAGCGAGCTGCAGGACCGCATCGACGCCGCCCAGAGCTACGCCTCCTCGCTCGACGACGAGGTCCAGTCGCTCATCGCCCAGCGCGACGCCGAGATTGCCGCCGCCGCCGAGGCTGCCCGTATCGCCGCCGAAGAGGAGGCCGCACGTCAAGCGGCAGCCGCCCAGGAGGCCGCAAACAACGCCGCTTCGTCTGGCGACTCGGGATCCAGCGACTCCGGCTCCTCGGATTCCGGCTGGTCTGACGGCGGGTCGGACTCCGGCTCGAGCTCGGGCGGCGGTACCGGCACGCATGACTCCAGCGTCGTGAGCGCCGCCTACAGCCTTATCGGCACGCCGTACTCCACGCTTGACTGCTCCGGCCTCACCAGCGCCGCCTATGCGGCTTGCGGGTACTCCCTGTACCATCAGTCGGGCGTGCAATACAGCATCGTCTCCGGCAACGGCAACCTCGTGGGGGCCGACGGCCTCGTTGCCGGCGACCTCGTCTTCTATGCACGCGGCGGGTCAATCTATCACGTGGGACTCTACATCGGTGACGGCTATGTCATCGACTCCATCCCCAGCGGCGGCGTGCAGGTGCGCAGCATGTACTTCTGCGACGGTTTCTGCGGCGGAGGCAGCCCCCTGTAAGGGATGCACCGCACCCTCACCCCCCGACTCTCGTTTTAGGAAGGAAGGCGCCAGATCATGCAACACACCACCAACGCACAGCTGAGCAGGCGCGAGTTTACCGGTAGCGCCCTTGCCGCTGCAGCCGCGTGCGTGCTGTCGGCCGTTGCCGCCCCCAAGGGCGCTCAAGCCGCCACCGAATCTACCTTGAACGCGCTTTCCAGCGCACAGTCCCAGTACGAGACCGCGATGGCCGAGCTCCAAAGCATCACCGAGCAGCTTGAGACAGCTCAGTACAACCTCTCCAAGTGCCAGGCCGACCTGCAGTCCACCAACGACCAGATCGCCGAGCTTGAGACCTCCATCGCGCAGAAGCAGTCTGAGCTGCTCGATGCGCAGGAGGTTCTGGCCGAGCGCGTGGGCGCGAGCTACAAGGCGGGCAACTCCAGCCTCGTGGAGGTGCTCCTTGACTCGACCGACTTCGAGGACTTCGTGAGCCGCCTGTACTACGCGAACAAGGTGACGGATTCCGACGCCCAGGCCATCGAGAACGTGAAGACCCTTAAAGCTGAGCTTGAGACTCAGGAGACTGAACTTCAAGCTCAGCGTGAGAGTCAAGAGCAACTGCTCGCTGACCAGCAGGATTACACCGATCAGCTCGCCAACACGGAGAGCTATTACGAGAGCTACACCGCGAGCCTGAGCTCCGAGGTGACCGCCCTCATGGCCCAGGCCCAGCAGGAGACGGCCGCTGAACAGGCAGCTGCGGCCGCTGCGGCCGAGGCCGCGCGTCAGGCACAGGAGAGCGCGAGTTCGAACGGCGGCACCAGCGATGGGTCGGGCAGCGACAGCAACGGTGGAGGCTCTTCCGATGGGGGTTCCTCCGACAACGACGGCGGCTCCTCGGACGGCGGGTCGAGCGACTCCGGCAACGGTGGAGACAACGGCGGCTCCTCGGACTCCGGTAACGGCGGAGGCTCGAGCGACGACAACGGCGGCGGCAACGGTGGATACAGCGGGGGAGGAAACCACGTCTCGGCCGTGGCCAGCATCGCGTGGAACTACTGCGGCGTGCCCTATGTGTGGGGCGGCAGTGACCCCTCGGGCTTTGACTGCTCGGGCCTCACGCAGTACTGCTATGCCCAGGCGGGTTACTCCATCGGCCGCGACACCTATTCCCAGGCCGCCAATGTGTCTTCCTGCGGGCAGATGGTATACAGCATGAGCCAGCTCGAGGCCGGCGACCTCATCTTCCCCCACTCGGGTCACGTGGGCATCTACCAGGGCGGCGGCTGCCTTATCGACGCGCCCTATGAAGGCCAGGTCGTGCAGTACCGTTCTTGCTGGTTTAGCGATTGTTTCGGCGGCTGCCCGGTCTAACAGCGCTACACTGGACGAATCTGAAAACGCTCGACACCAGAAAGGGAGGCGGTATGGGCCCTCGTCAGTTCGGTTGCGCACGCCTCATTCCGATATGTCTGCTCGTGCTTGCCTCCCTTTCCTCCTTCGCGCTGGCTGACGACGCCGACACCAGCCAAGATGCGCAGGCAACCGAGGCTTCGCAAGACGGCGAGGCGGCAGGGGAGACGGATTCTCAGACGCAGTCGTCTGATACCGCAGATTCTTCCCAGGCGCAGCAGGACTCTGCGCAGGCTCAGGCCACGACAACCCAGTCGACCGACTCCCTCGTCCAGGCCCAGCAGGAGTTCGACGCGGCCCAGGCCCAGCTGAAGGAGATCGGCTCCCAGCTGGAAGACACCCAAAGCCTCATCCACGAGACGCAGGCCGACCTCGACAAGATCGACGCTCAGATTGTTCAGACCAAGCAGGACATCACGGACACCGAGAACGACCTTACGGTGGCCCAGAACGCCCTGGCCGCGTACCTGCAGATCACGTACAAGTCGGGTGTCCTGAGCTTTCTCGACGTCATCCTCGCCTCGAACGACTTCAACGACTTCGTGACGCGCACCTATTACGCCAGCGCCGTCCAGAACTCCCAGGTGGAGACCATCAACGAGATCAAGGACCTCAAGGCCAAGCTCGTCCAGCTCCAAAGCGACCTCACCGACCAGCAAGCCACCGAGACGACACTGCTCGCACAGCTCGAGGAACAGGAAACCCAGCTCTCCGAGCAGAAGGCCCAGTCCGACGCTGTGGTGGCGCAACTCTCCGCGCAGGTCCAGGAGCTGTTCGCCCAACAGCAGGCAAATCTGGCCCAAGCAGCCAGCGCCCGGGCCGTCGCCGCAGGAGCGGCACAGTCGGGCGAGGAACAGGGCGTGTACAACGTGGGCGTCTCGCAAGGATCAATCACGGCCGACGCGTACGCGTGCCTGGGCATGCCCTATGTGTGGGGCGGCGACGACTCCAACTACTCCACCTACCTGGGATATGACTGCTCGGGCTTTGCCCAGCACTGCTACGCGCTCGAGGGCTACTCGATAGGCCGCACCACCTGGGACCAAATCGACGACATCCAGGCTGCCGGCGACTGGAAGACCTCCATCGACGAGCTTGAGCCCGGCGACCTCGTGTTCCCCTCGGACAGCCATGTGGGCATCTACATCGGCAACGGTCAGATGATCGACGCCCCCTATCCGGGCGTTTACATCCGAATTGATACCATTACCAGCTTCATCGGCGGCGGCTCGCCCATCGCGTCGTAACTTCGCGTATCATTGCCCCGCCACAGCGTTATGCACCAGGGATTGAGAGGAACGAATGAAACAACTGCTGAGCGGCAATGAGGCCATTGCCAGGGGAGCATGGGAGGCTGGCTGCGACGCCGGCTTCGGCTATCCCGGCACCCCGTCCACTGAGACCCTTGAGGCGTTCGCCAAGCTCGAAAACGTCTATGCCGAGTGGGCGGTCAACGAGAAGGTGGCGCTTGAGAACGCCCTGGGCTTCTCCATGGCAGGCCATCGAGCCCTTGTCACCATGAAGCACGTGGGCGTCAACGTGGCGGCAGACCCGCTCATGTCGCTTGCGTATTCGGGCGTGCGCGGCGGCCTCGTCCTGCTCGCCGCCGACGACCCGGGCATGTTCTCCTCCCAAAACGAGCAGGACAGCCGCAACTACGCGGCGTTTGCCCGCGTGCCCATGTTCGAGCCCGCCGACTCCCAAGAGGCGCTCGAGATGACCAAGGAGGCCTTCAGGCTCTCCGAGGAGTTCTCTACCATCTGCATGATCCGCTCCACGGTGCGCATCTCGCACACGCGCACGCTCGTCGAGGCAGGGGAGCGCCATGCCTGCGAGCCGGTGCCCTTCGAGACCTCCATCAAGGACTGGGTCATGATGCCCGCCAACGCCCGCCCCAAGCGCCTGCTTGCCGACGAGCGCGTGCGCCAGCTCACCGAGTACGCCGAGAAGAGCCCGCTCAACAAGATCGAGCTGCGCGACACCTCCATCGGCTTCATCTGCTCGGGCGCGGCCTACCAGCACGTCCGCGAGGCATGCCCCGAGGCCTCGACCCTGAAGCTCGGCATCTCTTATCCCATGCCGCCCCAGAAGGTGGCCGAGTTCTTCGGCAGCGTGGATGCGGTGTACGTGGTGGAGGAGGCGTGCGACTACTTCGAGCGCGCCATCCGCGCCATGGGGCACACGCCGGCCGCATGGGCCGAGCCCCTGCCGTGCTCCTTCGAGCTGTCGCCCTCCATCATTCGTCGCTCCCTGGGCCTCGAGGTTGCATGCAACGACCGCAGCCGCGAGCTTGCCGCAAGCGCGAACCTTCCCGGCAGGCCCCCGGCGCTGTGCGCGGGTTGCCCGCACCGCGTGCCCTTCTTCGAGCTCAAGCGCATGCGCGCCATCGTCCTGGGCGACATCGGCTGTTACACGCTCGGCGCCTTGCCGCCACTCGCCACGCTGGAGTCCGCTATCGACATGGGTGCCTCCGTCTCCATGGGACACGGCTTCGAGGTCGCGCGCCAGGTGGAGCGCGAGCACGGCTGCGAGCAGGTCGCAGGTGGCACGAGGCCCGTGTTCTCGGTCATCGGCGACTCCACGTTCGCACACTCGGGCCTGTCGGGCGTCATTTCGGCCGTGTACAACGCCGGCTGCGGCAATGTGGTGATTCTCGACAACCGCACCACCGCCATGACGGGCGGCCAGGGCAACGCCGTGAGCGGCATCACGCTGCAAGGCAGGCCCTCCAAGGAACTCAACCTCCCCGAGGTTCTCAAGGCCTGCGGCGTCGACGAGGTCATCCAGGCCAACGCCCTCGACGTCAAGGAGGTGCGCGCGGCCCTCAAGCAGGCGGCGTCGCACACCGACCTGTTCTCGGTGGTCATCTGCCAGTCGCCCTGCGTGGTTGAGTACAAGGTGCGCGGTACCAAGCGCGTCGTGGAAGGGGAGAGCTGCCGGGCATGCGGCGCCTGCCTGCGCATCGGCTGCCCTGCCATCAGCCGCGACGAGGCCGGCCGCGCCGTGATCGACCCCAACCAGTGCAACGGCTGCTCGCAATGCGAACAATATTGCGCCTTCGGTGCAATCTCGACCGAGGAGTAACACGATGACGACGAGCGAGAACCTTTACCCCCAGTTCCCTGAGAAGCCCATCTGCGTCGTTCTGTGCGGCGTGGGCGGTCAGGGCGCAATCACGGCAGCCCACCTGCTTGCAGGCGCTGCCATGCACTCGGGCTACGACGTCAAGGTGTCCGAGATTCACGGCATGGCCCAGCGCGGCGGCTCCGTGTCCACCACGGTGCGTTTCGGCAAGAACGTCGCCACCATGGTGTGCGACCCCGCCAGCGCCGACCTGCTCATCTCCTTCGAGACCATGGAGGCCCTGCGCAACCTGGAGTTCCTCAAGCCGGGCGGCCATGCGATCGTCAACGACACCCAGATCATCCCCATGCCCGTGCTTTCGGGCCTGGCTCAGATGCCCGAAGACGTCGAGGGCACGCTCATGTCCTATGGGGCCGAGAGCATCACGCTGTTCGACGCCGAGGACGTGGCGCAGCAGGCCGGCAACCGCAAGTGCTCCAACGTGGCGCTTCTGGGCTGCGCGGCCCAGTATCTGCCCATCACCGAGGACGCGTGGCACAAGGCCATCGAGGGCCGCGTGCCACCGAAGACCCTTGAGGCGAACCTCAAGGCCTTTGCACTGGCCCAGAGCGTGTAACCGCCAACCTGACACGCACCGCAGTACGCGAAAGCGCCGAACCTCCGATGAGCCGCTTGGGCTCCGGGGGTTCAGCGCTTTTTGTTGGCGGAACACGAGGCTGGGCAAGCATCCAACCTCAGGTGCAAGCGTGGACTGATTTCGTAACTTTACATAAGACAGATTATGATTCGTTTCGATGTTGAATCTGAGTGAGCTCGTTATAGAAGCTCTCAAGGTCCTGGAAGTCCTTGTATACCGAGGCAAAGCGCACGTAGGCCACCGTATCCAGGTCGAGCAGTCGTTTGAGTACCATGGTGCCCAAATCGTTGGAAGACACCACGGTGGTCATGGAGTTGCGCAGCTCGGAGATGATGTCGCTCACCAGGTTGTCGAGGCTCTCGTTAGGTATGGAGCGCTTGATGGTGGCCTTGGTGAGGCTCGCACGGAGCTTCTCGCGGTTGAAGGGCTCCAGGGTGCCGTCGCGCTTGGCCACCTGAATGGGAGTCTCCTCGCGCCGCTCGTAGGTCGTGAAACGCTCGCCGCAATCGGGGTTGAGGCACTCGCGCCGACGCCGTATCGCATAGCCAGACTCGTACGAACGCGAGTCAATCACCTTGGAATCCTCGAAGCCGCACTTAGGACAACGCATACATCCCCCTTGAACTTTGCCTGGATGTAGCATAGCCGATGAATGATTGCGAGATGGCATCAGCACCCCGGAACTTCGATAATTTGACCGGGTGCGATGACGTAGGAGCTCAGGTTGTTGCGCTCCACGATCCACTGCATGCTCTCGCTTGTGGTCTGTCCCTGCGCGCAGTGCGAGGCGCTGATCGACCAGAGAGTGTCGCCCTCGCAGACGGCGACGAAGGTCGTTTTCTCGGTTGCCGACTGGGCCTCGCCCTGTCGTGCAAGCGGCATAGCAAGCAGCAGAAGCACGAAAAACGCCCCGCAAATCGCGATGCACAGCATCGAATCGCGCCTCTGAACGCGCCTGTAAGATTCTTCCCGAGTCATAGCGGCCTCCTCATCTCATGTCTTTGAGCGCATTGTCCTTATGGGGCGGACAAGAAATGAGGGCTTGCAAAAGAACATTTGTTCGGATTAAGATGCACCATAAAGCAAACATTTGTTCGTTTTTTTGGGGAGTGCTATGACGGCTCAGGCAAATCTCACGCAACGTCAGGCAAGGGTGTACGAGTGCTTACGGCGCTTTGTCAGCGAGAGAGGCTACCCCCCTACCGTGCGCGAGCTTATGGAGGCGCTCGGCTTCAAGAGCCCCTCGTCTGTCCATGTGTATCTGGCACAGCTAGAGCAGCTGGGCTACATACGGCGCGACCTCTCAAAATCACGGGCTGTGGAGCTGTTGGGAGACACGGCAGGCTCCGCGACGGAAAGCCGCGGGCAGCTCGACGCCTTGAACGCCGTGAGGCTACCCCTCCTGGGGCGCGTGGCAGCCGGAAAGCCCATCGTGGCTGACGGCAGCGTGGAAGAGTACCTGACCCTGCCGCGCTGCCTTATGGGCGACGACGCCTCGTTCATCCTCAAGGTCAAAGGCGACTCGATGATCGGCGCGGGAATCTTCGACGGAGACTTCGTGGCTGTGCGCGAACAGCAGGATGCGACCAACGGCGAGATAGTCGTGGCCCTGCTGGGCGACGAGGCCACCGTCAAGACGTTCTATCGCGAGAAGAACCGCATCCGCCTGCAGCCAGAGAACCCCTCCATGCAGCCCATTTACGCAGAGAACCCGCGCATCCTGGGACGCGTCGTGGCGCTTCTGCGGACGCTGTAGGGATAGCTGTGGTTGCGAGCGCGGCCGCCTGCGCCTAGCGCTTGTAGGTGGCCAAGCGATTGGCAAGGCTGCGGGGCACGATAGCCTCTACGGCGACGCCGCCCTCGACGTATTCCTCCGACAAGATGTGGCCGACCTTATGGCACTCGCTCAGCAAGGCACCCTTGTCATAGGGGATAAGCACGGAGACGGTCTCGTCTCGCAGCGCCGCCTGCTGGGCAAGGTACTCGACCAGCTGGTCGATTCCCGTATGCTGCTTTGCCGAAACGAAGAGCGCGTCAGGATACGCCGAGCGAAGCGCCTGCTCCCCTTCCGGATCCAGCAGGTCGGACTTGTTGAAGACGAGCACGCGCGGCGCCTCGCAGGCATCGATCTGCCCGAGGACTTCCTCCACGGCGGCGATCTGCTCGTCAAGGAAGGGGTCGCAGGCGTCTGCGACGTGCAGGATGAGATGTGCGTCGGCCACCTCGGCCAGGGTGGACTTGAACGACTCCACCAGCGTATGTGGAAGCTTGCGCACGAAGCCGACCGTGTCGGTTATCGTCGTCACCTTGCCGCCGGGCAGCGTGAACGACCTCGTCGTGGGGTCGAGCGTGGCGAAGAGCTGGTCCTGCACATAGACGCCGGCGTCGGTAAGGCAGTTGAGAAGGGTCGACTTGCCGGCGTTGGTATAGCCCGCCAGGGCAACCCTGAACACGTCGGACGCGCAGCGGTCCTTGCGCTGAACGTCGCGCGTGGACGCGATGTTCGCAAGCTCGCGCCGCAAGACGGAGATGCGGTCGCGAATCAGTCGGCGGTCGACCTCAAGCTGGCTCTCGCCCTGGCCGAAGCGCGAGCCGATGCCTCCCCTGGTCCTGTCCTTGGCCAGGTGCGCCCACATGCCGCGCAGGCGCGGGTACAGGTACTGCAGCTGCGCCATCTGCACCTGCAGCTTGCCCTCGTGGGTTTTGGCATGCAGGCCAAAGATGTCGAGGATGAGCGCCGTGCGGTCGATGACCTTGTATTTCATGCCGAGGATGCGCTCGATGTTGGCCTGCTGCGAGGGGGAGAGCTCGGCGTCGAAGATCACGACGTCGGCTTCGCACGCCTGGCAGAGGTCTTTGAGCTCAAGGACCTTGCCCGACCCCAGGTACGTCTTGGCATAGGGGTGGTCGAGCCTTTGTGTGAGCTCCCCCACCGTCTGCGCCCCGGCCGTCTGCGCCAGCAGCGCAAGCTCATCCAGAGACGCCCTGAAGTCCCAGGCAGAATCCGGCGTGTCCACGCCCACGAGCACGCAGCGCTCTTGAGCGCGAGCCGTGTCGAAAGGTCCGGTGTAAGGCATTTCGCTCACTCCCCCGCCATATCGCAATTCTGGGCATATCCCGCGGCATACAGGTCGCAGACCTTCTCGGCAAGGCAATCCTGGTCCATGGTGGAGACATCGAGCCAGGTGATGCGCTTGTCGGCGTTGAACCAGGTGTATTGACGCTTCGCATAGCGCCGCGAGGAGCGCTTGACCTGCGCAATGGCCTCATCCATGGTGATGCGGCCTTGGAGCGCCTCGATGACCTCCTTGTAGCCAATGGCCTGCCGGGAGGTAAGCGTCTCGGTCAGACCCGCCTCCATAAGGCCGCGCACCTCGTCCACAAGGCCCAGGCGCACCATCTCGTCCACACGGGCGTCGATGCGCCTGTAAAGGGCATCGCGGGGCATGGTGAGGCCTATGTGCAGGGTGGGATGGCGGTCGACGCGCACATGGAGCGTCTCGTGCTCCCGAGCGTAGGAGCTGCCCTGTTCGAGCAGCTCGAAGGCCCGAACCACGCGGCGCGTGTTGTTGGGATGGATGAGGGCGGCGCTGAGCGGGTCACGCTCGGCGAGAAGCGCATGGAAGGCGTCGTTGCCCAACTGTGCCGCAAGCGCCTCATAGCGCTCGCGAACCTCGTTGTCCTGCTGCTCGCCTGCGGGGAAATCCATCTCCTCAAGGGCGGCTCTCACGTAGAGACCGGTTCCGCCACACACGACGGGTACGACCCCGCGCCCAAGCAGGCCGTCGATGCACGCATGGGCGTCTTGCGCGAAGAGCGCGGCTGAGTAAGGCTGCCCGATGTCGACGAGGTCGACGCAGTGCAGGGGCACGCGGCGCTCCCCCACCGGGGTCTTGGCGGTCCCCACGTCCATGCCGCGGTAGACCTGCATGGAATCGGCCGACACGACCTCCCCGCCCAGGCGCAGGCAGACCTGCTCGGCCAGGGCCGACTTTCCGCAGGCCGTGGGCCCGACGACGGATATGACGCGATAGGCACCCATTGCAACCACCCCCGTGCGCCGCTACGCCCCGACGAGCTGGCCCTTGAGATACCAGGTCTTGGCCTCGTCGACATGGACATCCACGATGGTGCCCACGTAGTCCTCGATGGACTTGCCCTGTGGCAGGGGCGCGTGCACGGTCTGGTTCTTGGGGCTGCGCCCCGAAAGCATTGAGCTGTCGCGCTTCGAGGCACCCTCGACCAGAACGGGCACCGTCTGGTTCAGGTCTAGCTGGTTGGCCGCATAGGCGCTTTGCTGCACCACCTCGACGAGGCGGTCGAAGCGGTCCTGGATGACCTCGTGCGGGGTGTCGTCGGGCATCTCGGCAGCGGGGGTGCCGGCCCTCTTCGAGTAGATGAAGGTGAAGGTCTGGGAGTAGCCGACCTGCTCCACCAGGGACTTCGTGTCGAGGAAGTCCTCCTCGGTCTCGCCGGGGAAGCCGACGATGATGTCGGTGGAGAGGGCGATGCCGGGCATGGCGGTCTTAATCTTGTCCACCAGGCGCAGGTAGCCGTCACGGTCGTAGGTGCGGTTCATGCGCTTGAGGATGCGAGACGAGCCCGACTGCGCAGGGAGGTGCAGGGCGGGCATGATGGAGGGCACCTCCGCCATGGCCGCGATCGTCTCGTCGGACAGGTCCTTGGGGTGGCTCGTGGCGAAGCGCAGGCGCGCGATGCCGCTCGAGCCCACCTCGCGAAGGAGCTCGGCGAAGCGCGGGGAGCCGTAGAGGTCGCGGCCGTACGAGTTGACGTTCTGACCGAGCAGGGTGATCTCCTTGACGCCGTCGTTAACGAGGCGGCCTACCTCCTCGAGGACGTCCTCGAAGACGCGGCTGCGCTCACGTCCGCGCACGTAAGGCACGATGCAGTAGGTACAGAAGTTGTTGCAGCCGTAGGTGATGGGCACCCAGGCATGGAAGGCATCGTCGCGCTTGGAGGGCAGGTCGGAGGCGCAGATGCCGTCCTCATCGGCCTGGGCGATGGCGATGCAGTGACGAGAGCCGGCGAGCGCCTCGCGCAGCAGGTCGGGCAGGCGGTGGATGGTGTGCGTGCCGAAGACGATGTCGACGTTGCCGAGGATATCGAAGAGCTTCTCGCCGTCGCGCTGGCCGATGCAGCCGCCCACGGCCACCACGCGATGCGCGACGCCCTCACGCGGTGGGATGTTGCGCATGGACTGCACCTGACCGTAGAGCCTGGTGTCGGCGGCCTCGCGCACGCAGCACGTGAGGAAGACCACGATGTCGGCCTGCTCGATCTCCTCGACCTCAAAGGCGCCGGCGGTCTCGAGCATGCCGCGGACGCGCTCGGCGTCATGGAAGTTCATCTGGCAGCCGAAGGCGCGGACGAGATACGTATAACCGCTCAGCGGCTGCATGGCGTTGATGAGCTGGTCGGTTTCGGGCTGAAGCGAGAATGGCATGAGTCACTCCTGACAGTTATACGTTCATGACGTGGTCGCGGGGAATCACCGACAGCCTGATGGCCGTGCGGCTCTCCCCCGCAATTTCGATGTCTTGAAAGGACGGCACGCACGCAAGGTCGATTCCGTTAGGCACCAAGAACCCGCGGGCGATGGCGACGGCCTTGATGGCCTGGTTGACAGCGCCTGCCCCCACGGTCTGAATCTCGACCGTCTGCCCGTCTTTCACAAGCCCGGCAATCGCGCCGGCGACGCTGGCAGGCGCTGACTTGCTCGAGACCTTAAGGTAATCCATCGATGCTCCGGTTCAAATCTCACGAGGCGGGCTTGCTGGATACGAAGCCACTGAGGCATTTTATCGCAGGTTGGCGGGCACTTCCGGGAGCCGTGCCGCTATGCCGACCAAATTCACCGCCTCAGCAGGGCTTACAGCTGTTTGCTGATGGGAAACGTGACCACAATCTTGTCTTTGCCCACCTTGACCTGCGGCCGGTCGGCCAAGTCGAGATAGTAGCGCTGCGCCAGCATGTCAAAATCCTTGACCAGAGCATCCGAGAACTCGTCGATGTCGTCGCGTGCGATCTTGAGGCTTCGCCGGTCGCGGAGAAGGTCCACGGGTGCAGGCTCTTCCTTGCGACCGGCGGCCTGGCCTGCGAGGAGGCTGCGGATATCGACAAGGGGCGCTATCTCGCGATTGAGGATGCGGTAGCAGCTCCGCTGCGACACGTTGATGCCCAGGTGAGCGGCGGCCTGCGCAAGCTCGGCAGGATTGCCGGCAAAGGCAGGAAGCAACCAGAAGGCACAACCATCACGCTCGACTTCAGAGTGAGATGAGAGATAACTCAACCCCGTGCTCACGAGCGTGGCGAGAATCTCGGCGGGGCTTCCAATATAGAAGCGCTGGTCGGCAGGGCAGTCGAGCGCCACGTCGGCGACGGTGCGTATGATGTTGTGGGGGCCGCGCGTCTTGTCGGCAACAGGCTCGCCATCCACAGACGAAGAGGCGTCGGCCAGCACGGGCATCGTCGACTGGTCGGCGCGCTCGGGAATCTGCTCGGTGTCGAACACGACGCGCAGGGCGCACCCCAAGCCCGCCTCGGAGCAGACGATTCTGCTTTCGAGTGCATTTTGCCTGATGGAGTACAGGGCCATGCCGCGGCCGTGCACGCCCCAGCGGTCCATGTGCATGGACTCGAGCTTGCTCGTGACGCGCGGCTCGAAGACCTTCTCGGAAATGGAGGAGGGCACGCCGTCGCCGTCGTCGATAACGAGCAGGCTGCGCAGGTTGCCATCGCGTGTGCTAGCCACAAAGACGTGATGCGCATGGGCGTCGCGGGAGTTGCGCACCATCTCGCAGACGGCGTCCTCGACGTACTGAATGTCGTGCTTTGCCTGACGGCGCTCTGCCTCCGAGACGCGTAAACGAACGAACCCTGCGCCGAGTTTTTCCTCGATACGCAGGGATTCGCCACCTATCACGTTCTCTATGAATGAGGTGAGCCCGCCGTGCGACTCAACTTCATTACTTTGCAATGTCGCAAGCCCTGCTCTCGCGGATGACCACGACCTTCACCTGGCCGGGATACTCCATCTGCTCCTCGATCTCGGTTGCGATGTCGTGCGCGAGGACGACTGCGGCCGCGTCGGAGACTTCCTCGGGCTTCACCATAACGCGAATCTCGCGGCCGGCCTGCATTGCGTACGTGCGCTCAACGCCGGGATGCGAGTTGGAAATCTCCTCGAGCTTCTCAAGACGCTTGATATAGGTCTCCGCCGACTCGCGACGGGCGCCGGGCCTGGCTGCCGAGCAGGCGTCTGCGGCCTGGACAAGCACGTCAAGGACGCTCGTGGGGTCAATATCGTTGTGGTGCGCCTCGATGGCGTGGACGATGGCCGCCGACTCGCCGTACTTGCGCGCGAGGTCGGCCCCGATGACGGCGTGAGGGCCCTCGACGCGATGGTCGATGGCCTTGCCGATGTCGTGCAGCAGACCAGCACGCTTGAAGGACGTGGAGTCCAGGCCCAGCTCGTCGGCCATGATCTCGCACATGCGGGCGACCTCGACGGAGTGGTTAAGGACGTTCTGACCGTACGAGGTGCGATAGCGAAGAGCGCCGAGCGTCTTGACGAGCTCAGGGTGGATGTCGTTGACCTCAAGGTCGAAGCACGCCTGCTCGCCGGCCTCGAGCACCTTCTGCTCCACCTGCTCGGTGGCCTTGTTAAAGAGCTCCTCGATGCGCGCCGGATGGATGCGGCCGTCGGCGATGAGGTTCTCAAGCGTGACGCGGGCGATCTCGCGGCGCACGGGGTCGAAGCTGGAGAGCTGCACGGTCTCGGGCGTGTCGTCGATAATCAGGTTGACGCCGGTCATCTGCTCGAAGGTGCGGATGTTGCGGCCCTCGCGGCCGATGATGCGGCCCTTGAGGTCGTCGGAGGGGATGTGGACGGTGGTCAGCGTGACCTCGCCCACATGATCGGATGCGCAGCGCTGAATGGCGGTGGCCAGAATCCTGCGGGCCGTGTTGTCGCACTCGATGCGGGTGCGCTGCTCGTTCTCACGGATGATGGTGGCGCTCTGGCGCGTCACGTCCTCGCGCACGCGGTCGAGCAGCTCCTTGTGGGCCTCGTCCACCGTCAGGCCGCTGATGCGCTCGAGCTCGGCCGTGTGGCGCTGCTCAAGGCGCTCGACCTCCTGCTGGCGCTTCTCGATCTGTCCAGCCTCGCTGGAGAGCTGGTGCTCCTTCTTGTCGAGCGAGTCGGAGCGGCGGTCGAGCGACTCCTCCCTCTGGAGAAGTCGGTTCTCACGGTCGCGAATCTCGCCGTTGCGCTGGGCCGCCTCGGCCTCAGCGGCCTTCTTCTTCTCGAGAATCTCGGAGTCGGCGGCCTGCTTGATGTGCAGGACCTCCTCCTTGGCCGAAATCTCGGCCTCCCTCTTGATGGTCTCTGCCTGCTGCTTTGCACCGTCTACAACCTGCACGGCCTCAGACTTTGCCTGAGTGAGCTTGCCGCTTGCGCTTTTCGCGGCAAAGAGCAGGGCCAGACCAGCACCGACAACTGCGGCGACAACCGCAACGACAACGAGCATCATGTCCATGTGCTACCTCCCGGCTTCGTTTAGCTACTTCGTTACAAGCGGAAGGAGGACGAACAGATGCCTACCATGACACGCCGCACGTCCAACCGTCCGGCATCGTGAGCAACATGAGCGTTAGATAAGTTTTGACGAACCACCGATATCAAAAACTCGCCTAAAACGAGATGAGTCACAAATGCCCGTCGATTGTACGTTCTTAGTAGGTTTTTGGTCAACAAGCCTGAAGGAATCTACGCAGGCACTTTAAAGCCCGAGGCTCTTAAGCGCCGCGCACCACCATCATACGACCGCACACGGGACAGGTGGAGAGGCTGTCGCCCTGCATAAGCGCCTCGTACTGCGCCTGCTGCAGCTCCACGCGGCAACCGGTGCAGGAGTTGCCCTCGAGCTTGCAGATGCCCACATGGTTGTGCGCGGCGCAGCTCTGGCGATACTGCTTGAGGGTGTCGGCGGGAATGGACTGCTCGAGCGTCTCCCTGCGGGCCACAAGGCGCTCAAGCTCGCTCTTGAGCTCGCCTGCGGCCTGCTTGAACTCCTCCACCAGGCTGGCCTCGGTCTCGTCGAGCTTGGCCTTGATCTGGCAGGCCTGACGGTACAGGCCCTCGAGGCGCTCAAGCTCGGCCTTGGCCTTCTTCTGGTTGAAGTCGACCTTCTCCAGGCGCTTGGCCAGACGGTCGAGCTCGGCCTTATAATCCTGGGCCCTGCGGTAATCGTCCGTGGACTCCCCCTCGCGCGTGGCCTCCTCGACGCGGGCGCTCAGCGTGCGGCGACGGCCGTCGTTGTCCTCGACCTCGGTCTTCGCGTCCTTGAGCAGGCCGACGATCTTCGTGGTGCGCTTGGCGAGGTCCTTCAGGCGCGAGCGGACCTCCTTGATCTGGGCAGCTTGAGGAATCTCGTCGATAGCCTTGCGATCGCGCATGATCTGCAAGTCTACCTGCTGGAGCTCGAGAAGATCGGTGGTCACCGGCATGAGATTCCTCTTTCTTTGCGGTTGGTCGTTTACGCGGAGTCGTTAGCGGTGGGACATCATACACGGGCGGGCGTGTCAGAGGGAACGCCAAGCTGAATCTTCGCAAAGCACCACACGCAGGTCGCGCGGTATGCCAAGTTCCTCCAGCTCGGCGTCGAGAACGCCCACCAGGGGGAACTCGGAGATGTCGTGGCCCAAGACGACGACGCCGACGCCCCGCGCCACGAGGTCGAGCGCACGATGGTAGCCGCACTCGCCGCACACCACCACGTCGCAGCCAGTGTCGAGCGCGTATCGGCCGCAATCGCCCAGGCTCCCGGTGAAGAAGGCCGGGCGGCGGACGCGGGCGTCGAAGTCACCGTACACCTGGGCCACGGCCCCGAAGGCCGACTTGCAGCGCTGGGCAAAATCGGCAAGCGCGACCGGGCACGGGAGGACGGCGGCACTGCCGAGCCTGCCCTGGCCCTGCGCCCTGTCGGCTTCCAGGCCGAGCAGGTCGGGATCGAGGCCCAGGCGGTGTGGCATGGCCCGAAGCGCTTGAGGGCTGCGGTCGAGGTCGGTGTGGTACGACAGGATGTTGACCCCCAAGCGCACCGCCTCCCAGATGCAGGCCTGCGCGAAATCAGCCCCCGACTGCGCGGCCACGAGCTTGTCGGGCATCGACAGGCAGACGGGATGGTGCGTCAGCAAGACGTTGGCCCCGGCCGCGTGGGCCTGGCGAACGTTGTCGGCCGATGCGTTGAGGGCCAGCGCGATGCAGCCCACCTGCGCCTCGGGGTCGCCCACGGACAGCCCCACCTTGTCCCACGGCTCGGCCCATGAGCGGGGGAAGCGGTCGAGCAGGGCCTTTTCAAGCTCGCGTACCAGCATGCGGGGCCTCCTTGCAAGAGATGCGGTACTTACCGAATCGCAATCGTGCGCCATCCGCCATCGGGGGTCGGCGCGTCCACGCTGCCGTAGCCGCACGAGGCGGCAAGCGCATACGCCTCGCGGATTCCCTCCCCCACGCGGCTCACCACGTGGGCGTCACTGCCCACGGTGAGGGGGACGCCGGCCCTGCAGAAGTGGCGCAGCAGGTCGGGGTGGGGATAGAAACGGCCGACGGGCTTGATGGAGCCGGCGGTGTTCGCCTCGACATGCACGCCGGCCTTACGCGCATCCTGGGCAGCTTGCGCGAACAGGCTTTCCATCAGCTCGGCGCTGGGATAGCGGCCCAGAAGGCTCACGAGGTCGGGGTGCGCCATGGAGTGGAAGAGGCCCGAGCGGCACGCCTGGCCCCAGAGCTTGAAATAGCCCTCCCACACGTACTCGACGCTGTGCGCGTCCCAAAACGAGAGGTCGCTCAGGTCGTCGATCCAAGCCATATCCACCATGTGCACCGAGCCCAGACGAAACGTCGCGCCCTCGGTCCAGCGAAGAATGTTCTCCTCACAGCCCGGGTAGTAGTCGCACTCAAAGCCGTAGACGACGTCGATGCCGGGGTGGTCGAGACGCGCCTGCAGGATGTCGCGCCGGTAGAGGGGCAGGTCAGCCTCGGCCACGCTGACCTCGCACGTGGGGTCGATGGATGCCGGAAGCGTCAGATGGTCGGTGAGGCAGATGGTGGAGAAGCCCAGCTCACAGGCGCGGGCGACGTTGTCCTCGACGCTGTTGTGGCCATCCGAATAGAAGGTGTGGGTATGGCAGTCCACCAGTTCCATGGGCGTCTATCTCCTTCTGCGCGGCGAGGCGGAACAGACCTGGTTCAAGGCATGCGCCAGGTCCGAGAAGTCTTGGGGGGCGGTGCGGATGTCATAGGAGACGCGCAGGGCGCAGAAGGCCAGGTCGCGGGGGACCCCCATCGCGTTGAGCACGTGGCTGGGGTCCAGCGAGCCGCTTGAGCAGGCAGATCCACCCGATGCCTCGAAACCAAGCTCGTCCAAGGCAAGCAGGAGCCCCTCGGTCTGATGGCCGGGAAGCAAAAGATGCACGAGGTTGGGAAGCGTCTGGGCGGGGGCGACGCCCTCACGCTCGACGGTCACGATGAAATCGGTGCCCAGCGACTTCAAGGTCGCGAGGAACTCCTGGCCGCGTGCGCGAAGCACCTCGCCGTTTGCCTGCACGTCACGGGCGGCTTGGGCGGCGACGGCCGCGAACGCCATCGCGTTGCGCACGTCACAGGTGCCGCTGCGCATACCGCCCTCCTGCCCGCCGCCAACCTGCTGGGCGACAAGCGCGGTGCGCGAGCGCAGGTAGAGCGCGCCGCACGACACGGGGCCCGCAATCTTGTGCGCGGCCAGGCTGGCCGTATCGACGCCGAGCTCGGAGACGTTGAAGGGGATGTGCCCGAACGCCTGAATCGCATCGGTGTGCACAAGGGCGCTGCAGGAATGGGCGAGGTCGACCACGCGCTTCAGCGGCTGAACCGTGCCCACCTCGTTGTTTGCCGCCATGACGCACACGAGGGCGACGTCGTTGCCGAGCATGGACTCAAAAGACTCAAGGTCTAGTTCACCATTAGAAAGGACGGGAATTTGCTCTACAGCAAATCCCTCATGTTCAAGTAGAGACACAGGCTCAAGCACAGAATCATGCTCGATGGCGCTCATCAAGACGCGGCGACGGCTCGTCTTTGAAGGGTCGCGCAAAACCGCCTGGGCGAGGCCGCGAATGGCGAGGGTGTTCGCCTCGGTGCCTCCCCCGGTGAAGATGACCTCGCTGGGACGTCGCGCGCCTAGAGAACGCGCAAGGCTCGAGCGTGCCTCTTCCAGGGCGGCGAAGGCGGCACGGCCGCTCGTGTGCAGCGAGTTGGGGTTTGCACCCGCCCACGGCGCCGAGTCGTAGCGCGCGAACGCATCCAAGCACACCTGGGAGAGCGGGCTGGATGCGGCGTGATCGAAGTAGTAACGCGTGCGCATGCCCTAGGCACCCAGGAGATCTTGACCGGCGCGACGAATCTGCTCCATGGCGTCGTGGGGCTCGGCGGCGCCGAAGACGGCGGAACCCGCGACGAGCATGCGGGCACCGGCCTCGCAGACGATGGGGGCGGTCTTGACGCCGACGCCGCCGTCGACCTCGATCACGGGGTTGCAACCCAGGTTGGCGCACATGTCGCGCAGCTCGCGGATGCGGCGGGCCGTCGAGGGGATGAACGATTGGCCGCCGAAACCGGGGTTCACACTCATGACGAGCACGACGTCGAGCTCCTCGACGATGTCGCGCAGCAGGCACACGGGAGTGGCGGGATTGATGGCCACACCAGCAAGCGCACCGCGCTCGCGCACGTGGCGCGCGAAGCGGTTGGCGTGCGTGAGGGCCTCAAGCTGGGCCGTAAGGAGGTCGGCGCCCGCGTCAAGGTACCAGTCGGCCGTGGACTCGGGGTTGTCCACCATGAGGTGCACGTCGAGGGGGTTGGAGAAGTGCGCCTTGAGGCCCTTCACAAAGAGCGGCCCGATGGTGAGGTTGGGGACGAAATGTCCGTCCATCACATCGACGTGGATGAAGTCCGCGCCGTCGCTGACCTGGGAGACGCTTGCCTGAAGGTTGAGGAAGTCAGCCGACAGGATGGAGGGCGACATCAGAACGCGTCCGTCGTGCAGCAGGGAGTTGGACATACCGACAACCTTTCTTCTCTGAAATCAGCGTCTCTAGCGCAGGCCGTAGAACTCTACGCGCGGCGTCCTGCGGAACAAGGTCTCAACGATATCGGCGATGGGCTTCTGCTCGTAGAGCAGCGCATACACCGCGTCGGTCAGGGGAACCTCAACCCCCAGGTCGCGCGCCATGTGGCGAATGGAACGGCATGCACGCGCACCTTCAACCACCATATGGGTGCGGGCCTCGTAGGCCTCCAGCGTCTCTCCGTAGGCAAGCGCGGCACCGAAAGTCTGGTTGCGCGAGTGGGCGCTCGTGCAGGTGGCGACGAGGTCGCCCATACCGGCCAGGCCCATGCAGGTGAGCGGGTCGCCGCCGCGCGCGGCGACGATGCGGCTCATCTCCGCCAGGCCACGCGTCATGATGACCGAGAGCGTGTTGTCGCCGTACGCGAGACCCTTCACGACGCCGCAAGCGATGGCGACCACGTTCTTGGCTGCCGCGCAGACCTCGACGCCCACCTCGTCGTTGGAGATATAGGTGCGGAAGAGGTCGGCGTTGAACAGGTCCTTGAAATACTCCGCGCAGGCGAGTTCGGTCGAGGCGCACACGGCGCCCGCCGGCATACCCAGGCAGACCTCCTCGGCGTGGTTGGGGCCGGAAAGCGCGGCGATGCGGCGGCGGTTGCCCAGCTCGTCCTCAACCACCTCGGTCATGAGCATGTTCGTGCCGTATTCGATGCCCTTGGTAAGCACGCAAATGGGCAGCTCGGCCGACACGAAATCCCGGCACTCGTGGGCAACGCTCCTCAGATGGCTTGAGGGCACCACGAAGACTACAGCGTCGGCGCCCTCGATGCAGGAGGCGTAGTCGGTGTGCGCCGTGACCTCAGGGCCGAGCTTGCAGGCAGGCAGATAACGCGGGTTGGCGTGGGTCTCGTTGATGGCGTCCGCCACGGCCGCGTTGTGCGACCAAAGGCGCACCTCATGGCCTTGGTTTGCGAGATGCCCGGCGACCGCCGTTCCCCACGAACCCGCTCCGATGACACAGACGCGCTGCATGGCTCACCTCACTTCGACTTTTTGATAGAGAACGGCGGCTCCTGCCCACGAATCAGCTTGAGGATGTTGGAGCGATGGCTCCAGATGACCAAGAGGGCGGTCAGCCCGACAACGACTGAGAAGGCCATGGAGGGACCGTAGAACACGTTAGCCAGGATGGGAAGCGAGACCGCACCAGCAAGGCTACCGGGCGAGACGCGGCGAGTAATGAGGGCAAACACCAGGAAGGGCCCCCAGAGGGCCAGGCCGGCCCAGGGCATGAGGACGACCGCGCCACCGAAGCCGCAGGCGATGCCCTTGCCACCGTGGAAGTGCAGGAAGGGCGTGAAGACGTGGCCCAGGATGGCGCACAGGTACACGAGGGCCGCGCACCAGTCGAAGGCCGCGCCGGGGGCCGTGGCGGCAAAGGAGCCGCAGCCCACGCAACCGATGAGGAGCTTGCCGATCAGCACGGCCAGGGCGGCCTTGAGGATGTCGCAGACAAGCGTGAGGATGCCGGCCTTGGCACCCAGGGTTCGGGCCGCGTTGGTGGAACCGACGTTGCCCGAACCGAGGGTGCGGATGTCGACGTGATAGACCGTGCGCCCGATGACATACGCCGAAGGTATGCCGCACAGGAGATAGGCAATGATGCACGAAAGGGCACACATCGCATACACAAGCATTGGATCAGCCTACCCTATCCGGCACGAGGCCTGAAAGCGGCGCGAGCGGAACTACTGCGCCTTCTTCTTGAACTTGAACCTGATGGGCGTGCCCGTGAGGTCGAAACGGTCGCGGATGCGGTTCTCGAGGTAGTGCTCGAAGTTGGGCGTCACGAGCTCGGGCATGTTGACGAAGAACGTGAAGATGGGCGGCTGGTTGCCGGTCTGGGTCACGTAGTTCATCTTGAGGCGCTTGGTGCCCTTGGTCACGGTGTGGCCGAACTCGCGCAGCTCGGTGAGGAGCTTGTTGAGCTGCGGCGTGGGGATGACCTTGCGGCGGTTCTCGTAGGCCACGTTCACGGCATCCCACACGCGCAGGCACGAGCGACCCGTGAGCGCGGAGATGCGCACAACCGGGGCATACGAGATGAAGTGGAAACGCTCGGCCAGGTCGGCCTCGAGCTCCTCGCGGCGCTCGGCGCTGTCGATGAGGTCCCACTTGTTGAGCAGGACCACGATGGCGGTGCCGGAGTTGTGGGCCATACCCGCGACGCGCTGGTCCTGCTCGGTGATGCCGATGGTGGCGTCCACCACGATGAGGGCCACGTCGGCGCGCTCGATGGCGCGCTCGGCACGCACGTAGCTGTAGAACTCCAGGTCCTCGGAGATGGCGGTGCGCTTGCGCATGCCGGCGGTGTCGACGAGGCGGTATGTGGTGCCCTCATGCTCGACGATGGTGTCGACGGCGTCACGCGTGGTGCCGGCGACGTCGCTCACGATGGAGCGCTGCTCGCCGCACAGGCGGTTGAGCAGCGAGGACTTGCCAGCGTTGGGGCGACCGACGATGGCGACGCGGATGAGCTCCTCGGGCTCCTCCTCCTCGTGCGCCTCGGGAAGGGCGGCGATCACGTCGTCGAGGATGTCGCCCACGCCGTTGCCGTGCTGAGCGCTGATGGGATACGGGTCGCCCAGGCCCAGGCTGTAGAACTCGTAGGCGTTGGCGTCCTGCAGCACCGAGTCGCACTTGTTCACGGCAAGGAACACGGGCTTGTCGGAGCGCTTGAGGATGCGGGCGACGGCCTCGTCCTCCTCGGTGATGCCGGTCTTGCCGTCAACGAGGAAGATGACCGCGTCGGACTCGCCAATGGCCATGACGGCCTGGTCGCGGATCTTGGACTGGAAGGCGTCCTCAGAGTCGCCCACCTCGATGCCGCCCGTATCGCAGAGCTCGAACTCGGTGCCGTTCCAGTCGGAGTCGTGGAACGTGCGGTCGCGCGTGACGCCCTGCGTCTCGTGGACGATGGCCTCGGGGCGCTGGGACACGCGGTTAACAAACGTGGACTTGCCCACATTGGGCCTGCCCACCACTGCAACGACAGGCTTTGTCATGGGTGAACCTCCTTGAGAAAAAACATACGTGCGAGAAATGTACCACGGCTAGAGGGACTGGAACGCGCGTTTTAATCCCTGGGGTACCGAGGTCACGAAAAAGCCCCGAGCGCCGCGCTCCTGGAGCTGCGCGATGAGGTCGTCGGCCGGCACGCCGTCGAGCGTGAGGCGGTCGCTGTTGAGCATGATGTCGGGCAGAAAGACGACGCGGCCCGACAGGTCGGCGTCGAGCTGGTCGAGCACGTCGCAGGCGCACAGGAGGCCCGTCACGTTGACGTTGCCGCCGAAGTAGCGGTTCTGGATGGGCACCACGTCGCACAGGTCCGCAAGGGGCGTGGAGTCGATGAAGCGACGCACGATGGGCGCGCTGCCCGCACCTGAGAGGAGCAGGACGCTCTCACCCGATGAGCGCAGGCGCTGGGCCGCGGCGTCCAGGCTCGCGCGGTCCTCGGGGTTGGCCACGAGCTGCTCGCCCTCGTCGATAAAGGAGCGCACCATGCCGATGCCGTCGTAGTACTGGGGGTAGCCGTCGTACTCCACGGCCTGCGGCGGGTCCACCTGCGCCATGAGGTAGAACTCATCGGCCAGCTGATAGCGCGTGCGGCCCGTCTTGGCGCGGCTGCGCAGCTGGTAGGGGCGCACGATGTCGATGACGGCACGGGCACGGGCCGGGTCGTTGAACGACTCGGTGAAGGTGTCCTGGTGGCGGGTGAAGCCCAAGGGGACGATTCCCAGCGAGGTGATGAGGGGCCGCGCCTCGATGAAGTCCATCGTCTTGCGGAGCTCCTCACCGTCGTTCTCGTTGGGGCAGAGCACGATCTGCGCATGCACCTCGATACCGCCCGCAAGGATCTTCTCGAGGGCGTCGAGCCCGCGTTGAGCATGCTTGCCGATAAGCCGGGCGCGCACGTCGGGACTCACCGCATGCAGGGAGACGTTGAGGGGCGACAGCGCGTGCGTGACCACGCGGTCGACGTCGTCATCGGACATGTTGGTGAGCGTGACGAAGTTGCCCTGCAGAAACGACAGGCGATAGTCGTCGTCGCGCATGTAGAGGGTCTTGCGCATGCCGCGCGGGAGCATCTTCATGAAGCAGAAGAGGCAGTTGTTGCGGCAGATGCGCATGCCGTCGAAGACGGCCCCGTCGAAGGTGAGGCCCCAGTCGGCGCCCCAGTCGCGCTCCAGGTGGCACTCGAACTCGAACTCGTCGTCGGTGCCGGGATAGGCCACGCCCTCGAGGTCAACCTCAGGGCCATCGGCCTCCCAGTCCCAGTCGATCATGTCGCGCAGCTCCACCCCGTTCACGTGGGTGACGAGCATGCCGGGCTCAAGGCCCTCAAGGGCGGCGGGACTCTCAGGCTCAACCTCAACTATAGGAGCACCCTTCCAGGAATCCCGCCTGCCGCGCGCCTCATTCTTTAAAAGCGAACTCGAAGGTTCATATTGAGGGTTAGTTTTTGCCACAGGACAGCTCCCGGAGACGCTCCACCACGGCGTTGACCTGGTTCGCAGGGGTGGAGGCGCCGGCCGTCACCCCGATGACTCGGGTGCCCTCAAACCAGCGGGCGTCCAGCTCGTCGGGCGACTCGATGTGATGGGTGTTGGCGCAATGCTGCTGGCACACCAGGCTGAGGCGGCGCGTGTTGCCCGAGTTCTTTCCGCCCACGACCACCATGGCGTCGGAGCGCTGCGCGAGCTCCGCGGCGGCCTGCTGACGCTGCAACGTGGCCGTGCAGATGGTGTTGAACACGCGCAGCTCGCGGACGCGCGGCAGCAGGGCCGCGACAACCTCGTCGAGAAACGCCTGCGTCTGCGTGGTCTGGACGACGACGCCCACGCGACGCTTCACGACGATCGCCGAGAGCTCCTCGATGCTGGAGACAACAAGGGAATCGGCGCCGGCGCGGGCGAGGATACCCTCCACCTCGGGGTGCCCGGCCTCGCCCAGCACGATCACCTGATAGCCCTCGCGCGAGAGCACGGCGGCCGCGTCGTGGGCCTTCTTCACATGCGGGCACGTGGCGTCCACCACATTGAGGCCGCGCTCCTGGGCCTGCTCGATGACCTGGGGGACGACGCCGTGGCTGCGAATGACGAGCGTAGAGGGCGCGCACGCCAGGGAGGGGTCCTCGATGGCGTCGACGCCCTGGGCGGAGAGGTCGGCCACCACGAGCGGGTTGTGGATGAGCGGGCCCAGCGTATAGGTGGGGCAGTCCTTGCCTATGCAGTCCTGCACCATGTGCAGGGCCCTCTCCACGCCGTAGCAAGCTCCCGCGAACCGGGCCGTCTCTATGGTGACCATGGTGCCTCCCAACGCTTATCGCTTAGCCAACTGCTGCCCATGGAGGGCGTCGCGCATGGCGTAGACGCTCTCCATGGCCTTATCCTCAAGCTCGGCGGCCTTCTCCTTGCGCGACGTGCCGGGGATGCTGTCGAGCGCGATGGGGTCGCCGAACTCCACCAGCACGCGCGAGGGGCGCGGAAGCTTGTGGGACTTGTTGGGGTTGATGCGCTCGGTGCCGTCGATGGCCAGGGGGACGACGTCGGCGCCGGCCATGATGGCGATGAGCGAGAAGCCGCCGTGCACCTCGGGGCGGGCCTGGGGATCCCAGACGCGGGTGCCCTCGGGGAAGATCAGGATGTTCTCACCGCGCTTCAAGGCCGCGACGGCGCGCTTGATGGCCTTCGTGTCGGCCGTGCCGCGCTTGATGGGCAGGCCGCCCACGCGCGAGAAGAACCAGGTGACGAACTTGCTCTCGCCCAGCTCGCTCTTGTACATGGGACGCAGGCTCTGCCCGTGGTAGCCCGCGTAGGCCACGAGGAAGGCCGGGTCGAACATCGAGGCGTGGTTGCAGACGAAGACGCGCCCGACCTGAGGCGCGCCGGCCTGCCCCTCACGACCGCGCGACTTGAACGGGTCGGCCCCGCGCACGCTCCAGCGCCAGTACAGCTTGCCGAAGGCGAGCACCGCCCGGTAGCAGATCCAGGTGAGGATGCGCACCCTGAGGGGCCACTCCTTCACCGCACCGTCGAAATACGCGTCAGCCTTTGAGGCAGATTTCAAGGCGGCCTTGGAGTCCGGCGCGGGCTTGTTGTCGGCGACCTTCTGGGGGGATTCCTGAGCCATGTCGCCTATGCCTCCTGGGTGCCTGCGGCGTCGATGAGCTCGCAGATGCGGCCCACCACGCCGGCGATGTCAAGCTCGGACGAGTCGATGTGCACGGCGTCCTCGGCGGCAGCGAGCGGGGCCGTCTGACGGGTGGAGTCCGCGCGGTCGCGCTCGATGATCTGCTGGTACACCTCGTCCTCGCTGGCACGGTTGTCCTGCGAGGCGAAGCGGGCGGCGTTCTGCACGCAGCGACGGTGCGCGCGGGCGCGCGCGTCGGCGGTCAGGAACACCTTGACCTCGGCGTCAGGGAACACGACGGTGCCGATGTCCCTGCCCTCGGCCACCACGTCGAGGCCCTCGGCGAGCTTGCGCTGCAGGGCCACCATGGCCGTGCGCACGCGCGGCACGCCGGCCACGGCGCTCACGCAGGCGTCGATCTGAGGGGTGCGGATGGCCTCGCTGACGTCGTGGCCGTCGACCAGCACGCGCTGGGGGCCGCCGTCCTCCCCCGGCAGGAAGGTGATCTGGACGGACTCGGCTATCTGGGCAAGGCCGTCGGCGTCGTCAAGGGCGACACCGCGGCTTGTGGCCACGAGGGCGACGCTTCGATACATCGCCCCGGTGTCGAGGTAGACAAAGCCCCTGCTCCGGGCAATCTCGCGGGCAACCGTGGATTTGCCGGCGCCGGCCGGTCCGTCAATAGCAACCTTCATCTATAACTCCAATCTTAATGCTTTGCTCAGGATACAGCCTAGAGCAGAACATTAAACCTTATGTTAACCCTAATTCTTCTTGAGGCTTCGCGGGTCGATGCCAGGCCTCGTGCCCGTGTAACGGCCTGTCGCGCTCGCCTGGCGCAGCGACTCCACCTCGGCGGCATTGAGGAGCCTCCACGAGCCCATGGCCAGGCCTGCGGCGGTGATGGGCCCGAAGCTCACGCGATTGAGCCGGTACACCGGGTGACCCACGTACGACAACATGCGCTTCACCTGGCGCTTGCGGCCCTCGTGCAGGACTATCTCGACGAGGTCGTCGTCGACGCGCATGCGCGAGTCGTACACGTCGCGCCCCGCATGGGCGGAGAGGATGCGCACACCCGCCGGCGAGGTCATACCGTCGTCCAGCTCCACGCCCTCCCGCAGGCGTCGCACGTCGTTGGAGCTCAGGCGCCCGGCCACGCGGGCATGGTAGGTCTTGTCCACGTGCGTGCTGGGGTGCAGCAGCTTTGCCGCAAGCTCGCCGTCGGTCATGAAGAGCAGCACGCCCGTGGTGTCCTGGTCGAGCCTGCCCACCGGGAAAAGGCCGGGATAGCGGTCCTTGGGCACAAGGGAAGCCACCGTGGGGCGGCCGTACGGGTCGTCCATGGTGGTGAGGCAGCCCTGGGGTTTGTTGAGCACGAGGTAGACGTTGCCGTCCGACAGGCTCACCACCCGGCCGTCCACCGTGACCACGTCCACCAGCGGGTCCACCTTGGTGCCCAGCTCGGTGGCCACCACGCCGTTGACGCACACCCGCCCCGCGGTCATGAGGTCCTCAGAGCCGCGACGGCTCGCGGCGCCGGCCCTGGCCAGGAACTTCTGCAGGCGCATGGGAACGATGCGCTCGTCGTTGTCGTTGGTATCCACGCTATTCCTCTTCACCCGTCGCGTCCGACGAATCGTCGTCTTTGTCTTGCTCGTGCTCGCCCATCTTCGCGCCCAGGCGCTCGCTGATGAGCCGTTTGGTCTGCTCGTCGGGCGCAAAGTCCTCAAGCGGCGGCAGGTCGCTCAGGTCGTGCAGGCCAAAGCGCTCGAGGAACATCTTGGTGGTGCCGAAGGTGGAAGCGCCGGCCCCCTCTCGGTGCGTTATCTCACGCACGAGACCCTTGTCAATGAGCGAGGCTATGGCACTGTCGGAGCTCACGCCGCGCACCGCGCGCACGCCCTCGCGGGTGGCCGGCTGGGTGTAGGCGATGACGGCCAGTGTCTCCAGGGCGGCGGAGGTAAGTTTGCGCGTGTCCCACGACTTCACGAAGCCGCGCACCACCTCGTCGTGGCTCGGGTGCGTGTAGAGCCTCCAGCCCCCGGCCACGTAGCGCAGCTGAAAGCCGCGCCCAAGCTCGGCGTACTCGGCGGCCAGTTCCTCGAGCGCGGCGCGGGTCTCGCCCGTCTCGCGCCCGACGGCCTCAGCCAGCAGGGCCGTCTCCACGGGCTCGGTGGCCACCAGCAGCAGGGACTCCAGCTGGGAGCGTATATCGTCGACCTCAAGGGCCTTCAGGGCATCCATGCTCACTCCTCCCCCGCCGTCAGCTCGCCCAGCGATTCGGGGCGCGGCGTGGCGTCATGGGACTCAATGGTTATGTCGGCGAACAGCTCGGGCTGGCTCAACCCCACGATGTCGCGCTTCGCAAGCTCAAGCAGGGCCAGGGTGCTCACCACCTTGTTCTCGGTGGAGGGGTTGTCCTCGATGAGCTCGCTGAACATCATCGTGCCCCGCGCGCGCACCTGCTCGTCCACCTCCACCACGCGCGTCTCAAGCGGCATGCGCTTCGCGGCGATATGCTCGCTTTGCAGCAGCACCAGCTCGCGGCGGCCCAGAAAGCGCGCGCAAGTCTTGGCGAGCTGATCCAGCGTGACGTTCTTGAGGTAGTCGGGCGCGGCGTCTTTGAAACGCTCGTCGGGGCCGATGGTGCGCGGGTGCATCCTCGACTCCTCCAGGCCGCGCGCCTCAAGCGCGAGCGACGCCATCTTGTAGGTGCGGTACGCCATGAGGCGGCTGACGAGCACGTCGCGCATCTCGTCGGCCGTCAGCTCCTCGTAGTCGTCCTCGTCGCGCTCGGGCTCGTCGTCGATGCCGTCGGCGCTCAGCAACGATGCGGCCTTGAGGTCGAGCAGGGTGGCGGCCACGAGAACGAAGTCGCTCGCCACCTCGAGGTCGACGTCGCCCATGCGCGCGACCTCGGCCAGGTATTGGTCGGCCACGCCGGAGATGCTCACAGAGCCGATATCGATCTTTTGACGCATGACCAGCTGCAAGAGCAGGTCGAACGGGCCCTCGAAGCCCGCGACGGATACGCGATATGCCATGGCAGGCTACCCGATGAGGACGCCGCGCAGGGCGTAGGCGGTGTGCTGCAGGTACCAGCCCAGCGGGTCCCACGGCGTGACCATGGGCACCAGGAAGAGCAGGGCCAGCAGGATGAACATCGAGTACTGCTTCACCTTGTAGAACTTCTCCATGCCGGCGGGCGTGAGGAAGGCCGTCACGATGCTCGCGCCGTCCAAGGGGGGCAGCGGGATGATGTTGAAGAAGAGAAGCACCAGGTTGATGGTGCAGTAGTAGTAGCCGATGCGATAGAGCCAGATGACGACCTCCACGCCCGCGCCCGAGCTTGCGGCGCTCACGTAGAGCGACTTGGCAAGGGCGCACACCGCAGCGCCGACGAAAGCCTGCACGAGGTTGCTCGCAGGACCTGCGAAGGCGACGATCAGCTCGCCCTGCTTGCGGTTCTTGAAGTAGACGGGGTTGTAGGGCACGGGCTTAGCGTAAGCGAAGATGGGCCCGCCGATGAGCGACATGAGGAGCGGCAGGATGACCGAGCCGAAAGGGTCGAGGTGCCGGGCCGGGTTGAGCGAGAGGCGCCCGGCGCGCTTGGCCGTGGGGTCGCCCAGCTTGTAGGCCGCATAGCCGTGGGAGATCTCGTGCACCATGATGGAGAAGACGATGCAGACGAGCTCGATGACGACGATCAGAAGGTATTCGGGCGTCATGGCGGCCATTAGAGAGCCTTCCTCAAGAGGTGCAGGAGCTTGGCGGCGACGAAGAGCACGATGGCCACGATGATGAAGTCGGTGCGGAAGACGCCGCCGAAGGGCGACGCCAGCACGCCCCAGAAGCTCAGGGGCGCCGGAATGAGCTGGGAGACGGTCAGAGCCAGCGACGACACGTGCAGCGACAGGGCCACCGCCGTGGAGATGAGCGAGGCGCTCAGCAGCAGCATGAAGAGGCTCGCCGCCATGCACACGCAGCTCAGGACCTGTACAAGAATGCTCACGACATGCTTCATGCTAGTTCTCCTGGAGCTGTTTGAGCGCGGCGGCCGTCTCTTCCTCGATGAGGGTGGAGAGCTCCAACCACTCCTCCTCAAGCTGGGCGAGCTTCGGCTTGAGCTTGGAGTACTCGTCCATCGCCTTGTTGAAGGCGGCGGTGTCGTCGTAGAGGTCGTTGGAGGACATCATCTCGACAAGCTCCGCATGGCGCTTCTGGGCGGTGGCCATCTCCTTCTCCACCTTGGAGAGGCGGCGCTTCTCGTCGGCGAAACGGCGGGCGACCTCGGCCTTCGCCGCAGCCTCGGCCTTGCGCTGGTCGCGCGAGCGGTAGTTGCCGCCCGTAGGGGCAGCGCCGCCCGCAGGCTTGGACGACGTGGCCGAGCCACCCTGCTTGCCCGAGGAGCGCTTCTGAGGCCCGCCCTGCTTGGCGTCGGTCTCGATGGAAGAGCCGCACATCTGCTCGGACTTCCAGAGATAGTAGTCGTAGTCGCCGTCGTAGACGGTGATCTGGCCGTCCTTGACCTCCACGATGCGGTTGGCCACGGCGCGGATGAGGTGGCGGTCGTGCGAGATGAGCACGATGGTGCCGTCGAACTGCGACAGCGCCTCCTCAAGGATGTCCACCGAGTCGATGTCGAGGTGGTTCGTGGGCTCGTCCAGGCACAGCAGGGGCGTGGGCGCCACGAGCATCTTGGCCAGGGCCAGACGCGCCTTCTCGCCGCCGGAGAGCACCGAGACCTTCTTGTCGATGTCGTCGCCCTTGAAGAGGAACGCGCCCAGGAGCTGGCGCTCCTCGGAAGACGTCCAGCCCGAGGCCGAGCGGTCCATCTCCTGCATCACGGTGTTCTTGGCGTCCAGCTCCTCAAGCTGGTGCTGGGCGTAGTAAGCCACGCTCACGTGGTCGCCGAGCTTGCGCGTGCCCGCGTCGGGCTTCTGGTCGCCGGCGATCATCTTCATGAGGGTGGACTTGCCGGCACCGTTGGGGCCCACGAGGGCGATGCGCTCGCCACGGTAAAGCTTAAGTGAAACGTCAGAGTACACATGCTTGTCGCCGTAGCTCTTGGCCACATGCGACAGCTCCATCACCATATCGGAGGTGCGAGGGGGCTGGGGGAAATGGAAGTGGACCTTCTTCTGCTGCTCGGGCAGCACGATGCGCTCGGCCATGAGCTTCTCGAGCTTCTTGATGCGGTCCTGGGCCTGGCGGGCCTTGGTGGCCTTGTAGCGGAACTTCTCGATGAACTCCTCGAGGTGGGCGATCTCGCGGTCCTGCTCGGCCTTGGCGGCTTTGAGCTGCTCAAGGGCGGCCTGGCGCTGCTCGATGTAGGCGGAGTAGTTGCCCGCGTACACCGTGAGCTTGCCGTGCTCGATGGCAGCCACGTGGTTGACCATGCCGTCCAAGAAGGCGCGGTCGTGGCTCACGATGAGGATGGCGCCGTCGTAGCTCGAAAGGAAGCTCTCGAGCCAGCGCACGCTTGCCAGGTCGAGGTGGTTGGTGGGCTCGTCGAGCAGCAGCACGTCGGGGTGGCGAAGGAGCAGCTTGGAGAGCTGGATGCGCATCTGCCAGCCGCCGGAGAACTCCGCCACGTCGCGCGAGAGGTCGGCGATGGGAAAGCCCAGGCCCGTGAGGATGGACTTGGCGCGCGGCTCGATCTCGTAGCCGTCGGCGGCCTCGAAGCGGTTGCGCGCGCGGCCGTACTCCTCAAGAATCTGCTCGTGGTCTTGCACGTGGGCCGGGTCGGAGAGCAGGTGCTCAAGCTCGGTGATGCGCTTTTCCAGGGCGCGGATCTCCGTGGCGCTGGAGAGGACCTCCTCGAGCACGGAGCGGCCGGAAATCTCGATGGCCTCCTGCTCCAGGTAGCCCACCGAGGTGCCCTTGGCGAAGAAGACGTTGCCGGAGTCCGGCGACTCCACGCCCATGATCATCTTGAGCATTGTGGTCTTGCCGGCGCCGTTGGGGCCGACCAGGGCATAGCGCTCGTGGGCGTTGATCTGAAACGACGCGTCGCTGAAGAGCGTGCGCCCGCCGAATGACTTCGTGAGCTTGTCGACCTGAACAATCATGGGTGTGGATCCAATCCTCGTCACGGGAGACGCTGGCAGCCGTGGAAACAGATTCTGCCACTATAACCCAGATGCGCCCCCGTTTCGCCCGGGGCCGCCCGGCTCTAAAAGAAGTGCGGACACGGGCGGTGCGAGGGCGGGCAAAACGAAAAGACCCGCCCGATGCAGCCATCGAGCGGGTCAGAATGCTCATATGGTGGGCCCAGCAGGATTCGAACCCGCAACATAGGGATTATGAGTCCCCCGCGCTAACCGTTGCGCCATAGGCCCAGTGAAGGTGAAGTGTAGCATAGGAAACGGCAGGGGTGCGCGGAGCAGGCAAAAACACAGGCGGATGATGGAAGGGCTCACCACGGGACAGAAGAATGCCCCGCCTGCCAGGGTGAAGGCAGACGGGGCAATCATACGAGCTAACGGACAAGCGCGGGTTTAGGCAGCCGCGTCGAGCGGCGCCTCCCCCGCCGGCACTTCCTCGGGCTCGGAAGCAGCGACAACCTCCTCGGTAGCCTGCTCGCCACCGTCGAACTCGATGGCATCCGCAGAGTCCGACGAGGCGGTAGGCTCATCGGTGGATGCGTCCGGCTCGGTTTGCGAGGCGTCGCCGTCCGTGGCCTGCGCATCCGAAGGCTGCTCCAAATCGGCAGCAGCATCCCCCTGCTCAGAATCGGCAGGCGAAGAGGCATCGGGCGCCTCCGTAGGCTCGAACGTCACCTCGGAGCTTGCGGGGTCGTCAGCGCCAGCAGTTCCCCCGGCTTCGATGGACCCGTCGGTGCCCGTCGCCGCATCGGCGAGCGGGGCGACGTCGTCAAACAGCGCGACCTCGGCCGAAGCCCCCTGGGCGGCAGTCACCGTCCTGGTGAACGTGCCGGGCAGGGCGGTGCTGGGAATGGAGTCATAGGAATTGCCTGCCGCGTCGTACCAAGGACCGTAGGGCAGGTCAGAAAGAAGGTTGCCACACCCAGCGCCCAAAGCAACCTCGGAAAGGGAGGAGCAGCCGGAGAACATGCACGAGAGGTTGTTGGCCGATGAAGGATTCCATCCCGACAGGTCGAGGGACTCCAAGGCCGAGCAGCCGGAGAACATGCTGGAGAAACCCGTCGCTGAGGACGGGTTCCAGCCGGAGAGGTCGAGGGACTGCAGGGACGAGCAGCCGTAGAACATGCCGGAGAAATCCTTCGCCCTGGAAACATCCCACCCCGACAGGTCGAGGGACTCCAAGGCCGAGCAGCCGGAGAACATGCTGGAGAAATCCGTGGCCGAGGATGGGGTCCAACCTGAGAGGTCGAGGGACTCCAACGATCCGCAGCCGGAGAACATGTACGAGAGGTTGTTGGCCGATGAAGGATTCCATCCCGACAGGTCGAGGGACTCCAGAGAGGAGAGACACGAGAACATGCCGGAGAGGTCCGTCGTCTTGGACATGCCCCAGCCGGAGAGATCAAGAGACTTGAGTGCCGAACAGCCATCGAACATTGCAAAGATGCTCGTAGCCTTGGGCACGCTCCAGCCGGACAAATCGAGCGACTCAAGCGACGAACAGCTCTGGAACATCGCGGTGAGGTCAACCGTCTTGGACACGCCCCAGTCGGAGAGGACGAGGGAAG
>CAVJGP010000014.1:0-36164 GCA_963648855.1 Alistipes onderdonkii
CCACGCTCGTCGAGGCGTTCCTGCCCTGGGGCCTGCCTGAGCTGGAGTACCCGGAGGTCGCAAAGAAGACCCGCTCCACGCCCGCCCTTGCGCCTTCGGATGAGTCGCGCCAACGCCGCGGCATCTGCGCGGCCGCGTCGCTTCTTGCCCTGCGCGAGCTTCTTGAGGCGCGCCTGGCCGCCGACGGCACCCGGGGGTGCATGGACGACATCGAGATGCCCCTCGTGGCGGTGCTCGCCGTGCTCGAGCGCAACGGCATGGCGATTGACCTCGCCGAGCTCGCCTCTCAGTCGGCCCAGCTCTGCGAGCAGATCTCCCAGATCGAGGCGCGCATCTACGAGGAGGCGGGCTGCGAGTTCAACATCGACTCGCCCGCCCAGCTCTCCGGGGTGCTCTTCGACACCCTCGGCCTTCCCACGAACGACCCGGAGTCGGGGCGTCCCCTCAAGAAGACCAAGAAGGGCTTCTACTCCACCAACGCCAAGCTCCTCGAGTGCTTCGCGCGCGACTACCCCGTGGTGAGGGACGTGCTCGAGTACCGCGAGCGCGTGAAGATCAAGTCCACCTATCTCGACGCGCTGCCCCGCCAGGTGCTGGGAGACGGGCGCGTACACACCACCTACAACCAGACGGTTACCGCCACGGGGCGCCTCTCCTCGAGCGACCCCAACCTGCAGAACATCCCCGTGCGCAGCGACCTGGGGCGCATGGTGCGCACGGCCTTCGTGCCGTCAAGCGCCGACAACGTGATCCTGAGCTGCGACTACTCGCAGATCGAGCTGCGCCTGCTGGCCCACTTGTCGGCCGACGAGGGCCTTATCGACGCGTTCTTGAGCGGGGAGGACTTCCACCGCGAGACCGCCGCGCGCGTCTTCGGCGTGCCGGCCGGCGAGGTGACGCCCATGCAGCGCTCCCGCGCCAAGGCGGTGAACTTCGGCATCGTGTACGGCCAGACCGCCTGGGGCTTGTCGCAGTCGCTCAAGATCAGCGCCGCGCAGGCCCAGGAGATGATCGACCGCTACTACGCCACCTATCCCGGCGTGCGCACCTACCTGGACGACCAGGTGCGCCTTGCCCGCGAGAAGGGCTATGTGGAGACGATGTTCGGGCGCAAGCGCCACGTCCCGGCCATCCACGCCCACATCCCCGCGCAGCGCCAGTTCGCCGAGCGCACCGCCATGAACCACCCCATGCAGGGCTCTGCCGCCGACATCATCAAGCTCGCCATGGTGCGCGTGCAGCGCGGGCTTCTCGAGGGCGGCTTTGCGGCCAAGATGATCGTGCAGGTCCACGACGAGCTCGACTTCGACTGCCCGCGCGACGAGGTGGAGGCCCTGAGCGCCATGGTGATGCGCGAGATGCAGGGCGTGGTGCAGCTCAAGGTGCCGCTGCTGGTGTCGTGCGCCCAGGGCAAGACGTGGGCGGAGGCGAAGTAGGCCATGCAAGCCGTCGAGGCAAAGCCGTCCTCGCAGGTCACGGGCGAGCATCTGGGCCTGGGCATCGCCTTCACCCTGCTGGGCGGGGCGGGCTGGGGGTTCTCGGGCACCTGCGCGCAGTTTTTGTTCAGCAACTACGACGTGTCGCCCACTTGGCTCGTGGCGGTGCGCATGGCGATGGCCGCGCTCATGTTCGCGCCCATGCTGCTCTTCACGCACCGCGACCGCGAGGTGGCGCTGCTGCGCGACCGCAAGAACCTCGGCATCACGGTGGTGTTCGCGCTGCTGGGCGTGCTCGCATGCTCGAGCTGCTACCTGATGTCCATCCAGGCAAGCGACGCCGGCACGGCCACGGTGCTGCAGGCCCTCAACCTGCTCATCATCCTCGCGGTGAGCTGCGTGCAGCTCAAGCGCGGCCCGCGTCGCAAGGAGATGCTCGGCGTGGCCATGGCGCTTGCGGGCACCTTCCTCATCGCCACGCAGGGCTCCTTCACGTCGCTGTCCATCTCGCCTGAGGCGCTCTTCTGGGGCGCGCTCAACGCCGGGTCGTGCGCCCTGTACACGCTGCTGCCCGCGCGGCCCCTGGCCAAGCACGGCGCCACCACGGTCACGGGCACGGCTATCGTCCTGTGCGCCATAGCGGCCAACATCATCTACCAGCCCTGGACGTGCATGCCCCAGCTCGACTGGGTGGGGTGGCTCGCGGTGGTGGGCGTGGCGTTCGTGGGCACCTTCGGGGCCTTCCTGCTCTACGTGACGGGCGTCAAGCTCGTCGGCAGCCTGTTGGCGGGGCTTCTTGCCTGCACCGAGCCCATCGTGGCCTGCGTGCTGTCGGTGGTGTGGATGGGAACGGTGTTCTCGGGGGTCGATTTGGTTGGCATCGCGCTCATCATCGCCATGATGTTCACGATGGTATAGAATCGTCGCGCCCTTGTGTTTCCGACATCAAAGAGAAGCGAGGCTCCATCATGAACGACTCCTACAAGAAGGTCTTCGTCTCCCTCGACGGCACTGAGATGCAGTCGAAGGTCTTCGCCCGTGCCTGCGAGATCGCTGCCGCCGACGGCGCCGACCTGTACGTGGGCCACGTCATCGACTCCACGCCGATGCAGGCCGCCGGCACCTATCCCGCCACCCTCATCCCCAGCCTTGAGAAGGCCTGGAAGGACTCCATCGCCGCCGACCTCGAGGCGGCACGTGCCCTTCCCGGCATCAAGTCCATCACGGTCAACGCCAAGGCCGGCCGCATCCGTGAGACCCTCATGGACGACTTCGTGGACGAGATCAAGCCCGACCTGGTCATCTGTGGCGCCCGCGGCCTGTCCAACATCAAGTACGCCATCCTGGGCTCCATCTCCACGTTCCTCGTGCGCAGCTGCGAGTGCGACGTCCTGATCGTGAAGTAACAAGGATTCATGGACATCGCAATAGAACTGCTCAAATCGGCGTTTCTCGGTCTCGTCGAGGGCATCACGGAGTGGCTGCCCATCTCCTCGACCGGGCACATGATCCTCGTCGACGAGTTCATCAAGCTGAACGTGTCCGAGAGCTTCTGGAACATGTTCCTCGTGGTGATCCAGCTCGGCGCCATCATGTCGGTCGTGGTGATGTACTTCCACGACCTGAACCCGTTCTCGCCGAGCAAGGGGGCACAGGGGCGCAAGGCCACCTGGAGCCTGTGGGGCAAGATCATCCTGGGATGCATCCCCGCAGCCGCCATCGGCCTTCCGCTCAACGACTTCATGGAGGAGCACCTTTACAACTCCTATGTGGTCGCCGCCATGCTTATCCTCTACGGCATCGCGTTCATCGTCATCGAGAACTGGCGCGCGCGCAAGCGCTCCCAGGAGGCGGTAGCCGTGAGTGGAGGGGCGCACTTCGCCCCCTCGACGAGCGCCCCGGGTCAGGACGACTCGGACTTCGGCCGCATCACGAGCGTCGAGGACCTCTCGTGGAAGACGGCGCTGGGCATCGGCTGCTTCCAGGTGCTGTCGCTCGTTCCCGGCACCTCGCGCTCGGGTTCCACCATCATCGGCGGCCTGCTTCTGGGCACGACCCGCTCGGTGGCGGCGCGTTTCACGTTCTTCCTGGCCATCCCGGTCATGTTCGGCGCCAGCCTGCTCAAGATCGTCAAGTTTATGCTTGCAGGCAACGTCATGACGGGGACTGAGTGGGCCATCATGGGCGTGGGCCTTGTCGTTGCCTTTGTGGTGTCGCTGGCTGCCATCTCCTGGCTCACCGGCTTTGTGCGCCGCCACGACTTCAAGCCCTTCGGGTGGTACCGCATCATCCTGGGCGTCGTGGTGCTCGGCTACTTCGGCGCGAAGGCGTTCGTGCTCTAAGCGCTCAAGCTGACGCGCGTCCGAGTGCGTCGTACATGCATTACAAGAAAGGCCTCCCGGCGACGTTGCGTCGGGAGGCCTTTTTGATGCGCGGGTCTGAAGCGCGTGCCCCGGGGCCGCACCCGGGGCTTTATTGCGCGTGCCCCGGGCGTGGGCCCGGGGCTTTGGTGTGCACGCCCCGCGCGTACCTCAGGCGCAGGCCCCGGGCTTGTGCCCGGGGCCGATGGTGCGGCAGGGCGGGGATGCGGTACCGCTAGTCGAGCAGGGCGAGGATGTCTTCCTTGCTCAGAGACGTGCTCTGGGCCGCCTGGCCGCCGAGGATGGACTCTGCCAGGTCGCGCTTGGACTCCTGCAGGGCCACGATCTTCTCCTCGATGGAGTCCTTGGCGATGAGGCGCATGACGCTGACGGAGCGGGTCTGGCCGATGCGGTGGGCGCGGTCGGTGGCCTGGTTCTGCGCGGCGAGGTTCCACCAGGGGTCGTAGTGGATGACGATGTCGGCCGCCGTGAGGTTCAGGCCCACGCCGCCGGCCTTGAGCGAGATGAGGAAGACCGGCACGTCGTCGTTCTGGAACGAGTTGACCAGGCGCGCCCTCTGCTCTTTGGGCGTGGAGCCGGTGAGCTCGTGGTAGCGCAGGCCCTCGGTCTCCAGGCGCTTGCCGATGACGGAGAGCATGCTCGTGAACTGCGAGAAGAGCAGCACCTTGTGCCCGCCCTCTGCGGCCGTGCGCACCAGGTCGATGGCGGCCTCGAGCTTGCCCGAGCCGGCCTCGTAGTTGTCGTAGAGGATGTGCGGGTCGCAGCAGATCTGGCGCAGCTTGGTGAGCTCGGCCAGGATGGCGAAGCGGTCCTGGGCGAAGTCGCCGGGCATCTGGTGGCGCAGCGTGCGCACGAGGTTGGAGGCCACGGCGTCGTAGAGGCGGCGCTGCTCGTCGTCCATGACCGTGTACACGACGCTCTCGCTCTTCTCGGGAAGGTCCTTGAGCACGTCGGACTTCAGGCGGCGCAGGATGAAGGGGCCGGCCATGCCCTGCAGGCGAAGCGAGGCCTGCTCGTCGCCGGCCGCGATGGGCTCCTCGAAGCGCTCGTGGAAGTCCTCGACGCTGCCCAGAAGGCCGGGCATGAGGTAGTCGAAGATGCTCCACAGCTCGCTCAGGCGGTTCTCGATGGGCGTGCCCGTGAGGGCGAAGCGCACCTCGGCATCGATGAGCTTGGCGCAGCGGGCCGACTGGGTGGAGGCGTTCTTGATGTACTGGGCCTCGTCGAGCACCTGGCAGGAGAAGGACTGCTTGCGGTAGTTGTCGATGTCGCGCTTGAGCAGCTCATAGGAGGTGATGAGCACATCGTAGCCACGCGCGCAATCAACCATGTTGCGGCGGACGTTCTGCGGGCCCACCACGGCCACGCAGCGCAGCTGCGGCGCGAAGCGCGACAGCTCGCTGATCCAGTTGTACACAAGCGAGGCCGGGCATACCACCAGGCTGGGCTTGGCGTTGCCGTCCTGGTGGCGCGAGAGCAGGAAGGCGATCATCTGCAGGGTCTTGCCCAGGCCCATGTCGTCGGCGAGGATGGCGCCGAAGCCCAGGTTGGCCAGGGTGCTCAGCCACTTGAAGCCCTCGCGCTGGTAGGGGCGAAGCACGTCGCGCAGGCTCTCGGGCTCCACGAAGTCGGCGTCGGCGATACTGTCGAACTGCCTGATGATGGAGCGGAAGCCCTCGTCGCGGTCGAAGCGCACGCCGTCGGAGCGCTTGAGGATGGAGTCCACGAACAGGGCCCGGTTGAGCGGGATGCCGTCGGTGCCGCCGGCCAAATCGCCCGCGTCGATGCCCAGGCCCGCGGCAAGCTCCACGAGGGCCTGCAGGCCTCCGCCCAGCTGCACGATGTCGCCGTCGGCCAGGCGCACGTAGCGCTCGCGGCGCTGGTAGGCGCCCAGGTAGGCCTCAAGCTCGCGGGGGGTGAGGTCGGTGGAGTCCACGGCGATGTCGAGCAGGCCCGAGTGCACGCTGGCCTTCACGCGGACGTTGGGCACGCGGCGCACGTGGATGTTGCGCAGCTCCTGGGCCACGAACACGTCGCCCACCTCGCGCAGGGCCTGCAGGCCCTCGCTCAGGAGCAGCTGCAGGCGCTGCGTGTCCTCCTCGGCGAAGCAGAGCTGGCCGTCCTGGCGCTCGAAGTAGTCGAGCACGCAGGTGCGCGCGGCGCCCTCGCGCTCCATGTCGCGCAGGGGCTGCTTGGGCGCGGGCGGGCAGAACAGGTCGAGCTCGTCGCGGGCGTAGCTCACGCACGCCTCGCAGCACACCATCTTGTTGCGCAGCGACACCTTGAAGCTGAACTGGGCCTCGGGCGGGGTAAGGCCGTCGAGGTCCTCGTCGGTCTCGAAGTTGGAGTACGCCCTGATGGAGGGCAGCAGCGCCGCGCAGAAGCCCGGCATGTCCTTCTCACGGATGTGGTAGGGGTTCTCGCAGGGCAGCAGCGCCTTGCAAAGCGCCCCCATGCGGGCCTTGAAGCCCTCGGTGCACTTCCAGGCGCGGCCGGAGAAGAGCAGGTACATGCGGCGGTCGTCCATGACGCAGCTCGCGCCGTTGGGCAGGTGCAGGTCGTAGCCGCCGCGCAGGCCCTTGTCGAGGCTCACGGGCAGGTCGGGGTCGGACTCGAGCACGTCAAGCGCCAGGGGCTTGTTGGCGTCGCCGCCGTTGGGCTCGTAGAACACGCGCGACCCCATGTAGGCGTCGAGCAGGTCGGCCACGTCGGCGTCGCCCAGGCCCAGGCTGCGCGAGACGGCGTCGCCCGTACCCGACCAATAGCCCGCCTGGCGCAGGCGGGAGGCCTGCTGGGTGTGCAGCACGCGCGCCACAACGCCCAGGGCGTCGTTGGCGCGGCGCGTGAAGGCCTCGTGGCAGTGCACGAACTCGAGGTCCTTGCCGTAGGAGTACAGCTGTCCGCGCTCCCAGGCGCCCACCACCTCGTCGAGGCGGCGGATGGCGTAGGACACCTTGCCCGCGCGGATCTTGAACGTGGCCTCCCAGGCCGAGACGCGCGCGCTGTCGAGCGTGGTGCTGCGGCAGATTTTGGGGATGATCGTGATCTCAAGGTCGGCGAGCTCGTTGGGCGCAAGGCCGTTGCCGCGGCCCGTCGTGGCCGCAAAGCCGCCCGACGCGTTGACGTAGGAGAAGATGAGGTTCGACACGTGGGGCGACGTCTGGCTCTCGCGGATGTCCACGGCCCTCGGGGCGCCGGGCCTGTCCAGGCCGGGCTGGGCGGCGCGCAGGGTCTCCAAGGCGCGCTTCGTCTGGCTGCGGAACTCCTCGGAGGGGTCGGGCTTCGCGGCAGGCTTGGCCGCGGGCTTTGCCGCGCGTGCCTTCGCCGCTGCCGTGAGCGACGCGCCGCCCTGCGCGAGCGGTTCGCGAGCCGGGGCCGGGCGCGGGGCGGCCGGCTTGGCGGCCGGGGCCGCGTGCGCGTCCTGGTAGCTCAGAAGCAGGCACACCTCGTGCTTGCAGAGACCGTCGGGGTCGCCGCCGCAGGTGCAGCTGTGCGAGCACACCGTGCCTTTCGCGGTGTTCACGACCGCCGTGGCCGTGTAGGTCTTGCTTGGGGTCTCCTCCACCTGGCCTGTGAGGCGCTGCGTGGAGGGCTCCTGCGTCGGGGTGCTTTCCACGTGCTGTGCCGCCTTGCGTGCCGCCAGCCTCTCACCGCGCGAGAACGATTGGCGCGACGAGGCGTCCATAACCATCGAATCCCAGTTCAACGGTCCTCCCTTGTGTCCGAATCCATTCGGCAAATTCTACCGCCTTTTAAGGCGATTTGTGGCGAAAAGGGCGCACGGGGCCATGTATACGTCATCTGCGTATGGCTGGGGCGCGCGTTTTGCCGTCCGGGTGGATGCTAGACTTGCCCAACAGAAACGTCTGGACTCCCGTGCGGCCCCGCCGCCTACGAAAGGCAACACCTCTATGCCGATAGACATTGACTCGCTCAACCCCGCGCAGAAGGCCGCCGCAACCACCATCGACGGGCCCCTGCTCGTCCTGGCAGGCGCCGGTTCGGGCAAGACGCGCGTGCTCACGTACCGCATCGCCCACATGATGCAGGACCTGGGCGTGATGCCCTGGCAGATCCTGGCCATCACCTTCACCAACAAGGCCGCCAAGGAGATGAAGGAGCGCCTTGAGCGCCTTCTCGAGGGCACCTCCATGCGCGGCATGTGGGTGTGCACCTTCCACGCGATGTGCGTGCGCATGCTGCGTATCGACTGCGCTCGCCTGGGGTACGGCGACTCCTTCACCATCTATGACGACGACGACTCCAAGCGCCTCGTGAAGGCCATTATGGCCGATTTGAACATCGACGAGAAGAGCTATCCCATTAATAAAGTCCGCTCGATGATCTCGTCTGCGAAGAACGAGCTCAAGGATGCGCAGGAGTATGTGGCCGAAGCCAAGACGCCCCCTGAGAAGCAGGTGGGGCGCGTCTTCGTGGAACTTGAGCGCCGCCTGGCCCGCGCCAACGCCATGGACTTCGACGACCTGCTCGTCAACGCCTACCGCCTGCTGCGCGACAACCCCGACGTGCTCGAGCAGTACCAGGACCGTTTCCGCTACATCAGCGTCGACGAGTACCAGGACACCAACCGCGCCCAGTACCAGATCTGCAAGATGCTCGCCGCCAAGTACCGCAACCTCATGGTGGTGGGCGACGACGACCAGTCCATCTACTCGTGGCGCGGCGCCGACATCCGCAACATCCTGGACTTCGAGAAGGACTACCCCAACGCGGCCGTGGTGAAGCTCGAGCAGAACTACCGCTCGACCGGGCACATCCTCGACGCCGCCAACGCGGTGGTGGCCCACAACACCCAGCGCAAGGCCAAGCGGCTCTTCACGGCCGCGGGCGAGGGCGAGAAGGTCAAGATCTGCCTCAACCGCGACGAGATTGCCGAGGCCAACTACATCTCGGGGCAGATCAAGGCCCTGAGCGACCAGGGCTGCTCGATGAGCGACGTGGCCCTGTTCTACCGCACGAACGCCCAGTCGCGCGTGCTTGAAGACGGCCTGGTCAAGGCGGGAATCCCGTACACCATCGTGGGCGGTACGCGCTTCTTCGACCGCATGGAAATCCGCGACCTCACCGCCTACCTCAAGCTCGCGGTGAACCCCGCCGACGACGTGTCGGCCCGCCGCGTCATCAACAAGCCCGCCCGAGGCATCGGCGCCACCTCGCAGGACCGCATCTCCCAGATTGCCCGCGAGCGCGGCATCACCTTCGTGCAGGCCTGCGGCGAGTACGCGCTGGGCGACTACGGCGTGACCTCGCGCACGCGCAACTCCATCCTGCACTTCCTGCAGGTGGTGGAGGAGGCGCAGGGCTACCAGGGCGACGTGGCGCAGATCGTGGAGATGATCGCGGCCAAGTCGGGCCTGGTCGACGCCTTGCGGGCCGAGAACACCGATGAGGCGCGCGACCGCATCGAGAACATCCAGGAGTTCGTGGGCGTGGCCCGCGAGTACGTGGAGAACCACCAGGACAGCGAGCAGCTCCTGAGCAACGACGAGGTGCTCGGTACCGGCGAGCCCGTGAGGCGCGCGCCCGTCGCCCAGCCCCAGACGCTCTGGGATACTGTCGAGGAGGAAGACGGCCCCGTGGCCGGCGAGCTCTCCCTTGCCGGCTTCATGGAGTGGCTGGCCCTGAGGACCGACCTGGACTCCGTGGGGGAGGGCGACGCCTGCGTCACGCTCATGACCATCCACGCCGCCAAGGGCCTTGAGTTCGACAACGTGTTCGTCGCCGGCATGGAGGAGGGGGTCTTCCCCCATGTGAGCGACGCCAACCCCGACGAGGCCAAGCTCGAGGAGGAGCGCCGCCTGGCCTACGTGGCCATCACGCGCGCCCGCAAGCGCCTGTGGCTCACCTACGCGCAGATGCGCCGTCTCTACGGCAACCAGCAGCACAACCGCCGCTCGCGCTTCATCGACGAGATACCCGCCGAGCACACGGTGAGCGTGGGCGTGGGCAGCGACGGCTTCGAAGGCTTCGGCTACGACCGTCGCGGCAGCCGCCACGGCATCCTGGGCGCGGGACACTCCACCGAGGTCTACGGCGGCAGCGTTTTCGGCAATCGCACGCGCTCCTCGGGGGGTGCGAGCTCGTCGTTCTCCTCGGAACTGCCCGCCCCGCGCGTGGCCTCGCCCACCTTCTCCAAGTCGGCCGCCGAAGCGGTGTGGAACGTGGGCGACCGCGTGAGCCACAAGAAGTTCGGCGCCGGCACGGTCATCAGCCTCAAGGCCGACCAGATCACGGTCAAGCTCGACAGCGGCGCGACGAAGACCCTGCTCAAGGGCTATGCGCCCATCGTGAAGATAGGCTAGGGCCAAAGAAGGGGGCGCGCTATGAAGGACGAGTGCGAGGAGACGCCGGTCGGCGGCGTGGCCGAGGTTGACTGGAAGGGCGTGGAGGCGGCTGAGGCGCCGCAGGGGCCGAGCCGCGCCCACGAGGTGCGCACGGTGGTGACGCCGCTGCTCTTGCTCGTGGCGGGCGTCGCCTGCCTCGTGTATGGCCTGCTTGTCCCGGGCGTCATCCTGTGCGTGCTCGCCGTGGGCGTGGCGGCGTTCGAGTACGCCATCGGGGCGCTCTTCGTCAAGTACGTGCTGCGGCACGGGGCCAACGTGTTCGCCCTCGTGGCGAAGATCTCCCAGCCGGGCGCGTCGCGCCGCGCTTCTGTCGAGGGGGCCGCGACGGGCGACGAAGACCATGAGGCTGAGATCGACAAGCGCGTGGGCTTCGCGCTCACCCGGGCCTCTGCGGCCGGCGGCTTCTTCTGCCAGGGGATGAGCGAGGAGGATGTGGCCCGCCGTCGCGAGAACGTGCTCAAGGAGCGCGCGGCCACCTACGAGTGGCTTGAGGGCGGCCCCGGCTTCGTGGAGGTTGCGACTGACGCGCCTGACGGGACGCGCCTTGTGGCGCACGCCTGGGTGGGCGACGCGGCCGGGGACGCCTGGATCGTGCTGTGCCACGGCTATGCGGGCAGCTGGGACTCCATGCTCCAGTACGCCCGTCCCTGGGCCCAGGCCGGCTTCAACCTGCTCATCGTCTCGATGCGCGGCCATGGGGAAAGCGAAGGGCCTTACATCGGCATGGGCTATCTCGATAAGGCCGACGTCGTGAGCTGGGCAACGTATCTGTGCGCCCCCGACGAGGGCCTGCCGGCCGCGCGCAACATCGTCCTCATGGGGCACAGCATGGGCGCGCACTCCGTGCTCAACGCCTCGGGCCTTGAGGGGCTGCCTTCGCAGGTTCGCGCGATTGTGGCCGACTGCGGCTTCGACGCCGCCTGGAGCTCGATCGCCGGCATCGCGGGGTCGCTGGGTGTGCCCGACCACCCCACGCTGGAGCTCGTATGCCGCCATCTGCGCCATGCGCGCGGGGGCTACGACATCGCGGCGGACGACGCCGCCGCCATGGTGGCGCGCTCGCATACGCCCATCCTCTTCGTGCACGGCCTGGCCGACGCCACGGTGAGCCCCTCGTGCACGCGCCGGCTCTACGAGGCCGCCAACTGCGAGAAGCAGGTGCTTCTCGTGGAGGGGGCCGGCCACTGCATGTCGAGCCTGCTCGTGCCCGATATGTATTGGCAGACCGTCCTGGGCTTCGCGCGGGCGCACCTGCGCTAAACTGAACGATTACGTGTCATGGGCGCCCCTGCGCGGGCGCTGCAGTCTTTACGGATAGGAGAGAGCTCAATGAGCAAGGTTCTGGTCTTCGGTCACAAGAATCCCGACAACGACGCCATCATGTCGGCCGTGGTGTACTCCCAGCTCGCGGGCGTGCTCGACCCCGCCAACGAGTACGTCGCCTGCCGCCTGGGCGAGCTGCCCGGCGAGTCCGCCGCCCTGCTGGCCCAGCACGGCGTGGCCACCCCCGAGCTTCTTGAGAAGATCGAGCCCGCCGACGAGAAGGTCAAGGTCATCCTTACCGACCACAACGAGCTGGGCCAGACCGTCGAGGGCATCGAGAACGCCGAGGTCGTGGGCGTCATCGACCACCACCGCATCGCCGACCTCACCACCGCCCAGCCCACGCTGTTCGTGAACGTGCCCTGGGGCTCCACCTGCTGCATCATCGCCAAGCTCTTCGAGGTCACCGGCACGCCCATGAGCGACGCCCAGGCCGCCCTTCTGCTTTCGGCCATGATGACCGACACCGTGATGCTCAAGTCCCCGACCACCACCGACGCCGACCGCGCCATCGCCGCCAAGCTCGGCGCCCAGATCGGCGTCGACCCGGTGGCCTACGGCGCCCAGGTGTTCAAGAGCCGCGGCGCCGACGGCTTCACGCCCGCCCAGATGGTGGCCCGCGACATCAAGAAGTTCGACATCGCCGGCAAGGCCGTGTACATCGGCCAGTACGAGACCGTCAACAAGGAGCCCGTCCTGGCCCAGGCCGACGAGCTGCGCGTCGCGATGGAGGAGTACCGCGTGGCCAACGGCGGCGACACCCTCGTGCTGTGCGTGACCGACATCATCGAGGAGGGCTCGCAGGTCTTCGTCGTGGGCGCCCCCGAGGTGGTCGAGCGCGGCCTGGGCATCTCTGTGGTGCCCGAGGGCGTCTGGATGCCCGGCGTGCTCTCCCGCAAGAAGCAGGTCGCCGCGCCCCTCATCGAGGCCGCGAACTAAGCTTTAGCCTTCGACATCCTCGCGACAACCTCGCGAGATGCGTTAAACAGGAAGCGCCCCGAAGCCGATGGGCCTCGGGGCGCTTCCTCGTTTCTTGAGCGCTTGAATGTGCGGTGGGGCGAGTCGTGCGGGTCCAGTCCCGCAGGCTTACGCGAACTCGATGGCGCCGGTCTTGTCGTCCATCGACTTCACGATGGCCAGGGAGTCGAGGTCGTAGCCCTCGGCGCGCAGCTCGTCGCCGCCCGTCTGGAAGCCCTTCTCGATGGCGATGCCGATGCCCTCAACGATGCAGCCGGCCTCATGGCAGATCTCGATGAGGCCGCGCAGGGCGCAGCCGTTGGCGAGGAAGTCGTCGATGAGCAGCACGTGCTCGCCGGCCACGAGGTGGCGCTTGGTGACGATGACGTCGAAGTCCTTCTTCTTGGTGAAGGAGTGCACCACGGTGTGGTACTGCTCGCCGTCGAGGTTGATGGACTGGGCCTTCTTGGCGAACACGACGGGCACGTTGCCGAAGTGTCGGGCGGCTATGCAGGCGATGCCGATACCGGAGGACTCGATGGTGAGGATCTTGTCGACCTGCTTGCCTGCGAAATGCTCGGCCCAGGCCGCGCCCATGTGGTCGAACAGCTCCACGTCGCACTTGTGGTTCAGGAAGGCGTCAACCTTCAAGACGTTGCCCGCCTTGACGGTGCCCTCACGGCGGATCCTCTCTTCAAGTTCCGGCATTGCCATGCTGTCTCGCCCTTTCGCCTCGGTGTCTGTGTGTGATGCGGCCCCTCGTGGCCCACGGAAAGCAATGCGGTATACAGTAGCACGAACACTGTGTCCGGAAGGGGTCTTGGGATGGGGAACGTGTCGAATTCAGCGGGGATGCCCCGAATGCTGCTGCACGCGTGCTGCGGGCCGTGCTCGCTGGAGCCCGCGCGCGTCTTGGCCGAGCAAGGCTTCCGCATCACCATCGCCTACGTGAACCCGAACATCCAGCCGGCCGACGAGTACGAGCGCAGGCTTGAGACGTTGCGCGCCTGGGCGGCGCCCGAGGGGATCGAGGTGGTGGAGGGCCCCTGCGACCGCGACGCCTGGGAGCGCGAGGCGGGTCGCTACGGCACGAACCGCCTGGCCCGCTGTGCCGCGTGCTACGAGATGCGCCTGCGCGCCGCCGCCGACATGGCGGCCCAGGGCGGCTACGACTGCCTCTCCACCACGCTCGCCGTCTCGCCCTACCAGCTCTTCGACGCCTGCGGGGCGGCACTTGCACGGCAGGCGGCCCGTGCGGGGGTGCGGGCCGTGTGGCAGGACTTCCGGCCCCTGTACCCAGAGGCCACGCGACGGGCCAAAGAGCTGGGGCTCTACCGCCAGAACTACTGCGGTTGCAGGTTCTCGGCCGCCGAGGCCGCCCTCGAGCGCTGCCAGGCGCGCGATGCGCGCACGCTGCAGCGCGACGTGGGGCGGGCGCTCGCGCACTGCTGAGGTTGCGGGCGGGCGGCGTGGGAGGCGCGCGTGCGTGGCGGCGTGCCGCCGTGGGACGAGCGGGCCGCCATGGGGACGTGGGGGAGCCGAGCGTTCGCGCGCGTTCGCGACCGGCAGACCTTGCCCGCGCTTGCGCCCCTATACCCGCAGATTCTCGGCAACTGGCCGATAGTGGGCTTCGTAGCAGGTGGGACGCGTTAGACTTCCTGCGTTATTGCCTGCTGTTTGGAGCTGTTGTATGCGCACAGATGACTTTGATTACGACCTTCCGCGCGAGCTTATCGCGCAGTATCCCGCCGAGCCGCGCGACTCGTGCCGCCTGCTCGTGCTTGACCGCGAGAAGGGCACCCTTGAGGACCGCCGCTTCTCCGACATCATCGACTATCTCGACCCGGGCGACTTGCTCGTGGTGAACCAGACGCGCGTGCTTCCCGCCCGCCTCATCGGCCACAAGCCCGTGACGGGGGGTACCTGCGAGGTCTTCCTCACCAACCGCCGCGAGGACCTTGATGCAGGCGGCGCCGTGTGGGAGTGCCTGGTAAAGCCCGGCAAGCGCCTGAAGCCCGGCAGCTGCGTGGAGTTCCGTGAGGGCGGCCTGCTCGCCCCGATGGAGGCGCCGGTGATCCTCACGGCCCATGTGGGCGAGATTCTGCCGCAGCGCGGCCTTCGCCTCGTGAGCTTCGAGGCCGCCGAGGGCCTGACCCTCGACGAGGCCATGCACAAGGCGGGGCACGTGCCCCTGCCGCCCTATATCACGCAGTACGAGGGCGACTCGGAGAAGTACCAGACCGTCTACGCCATGGACGAGGAGCACTCCGCCGCCGCGCCCACGGCGGGCCTGCACTTCACCCCCGAGCTCATCGAGCGCTGCCGCGCCAAGGGCGTGGGCTGGGCCACCGTCGAGCTCGAGGTGGGTATCGACACCTTCCGCATCGTGGAGGAGGACGACCCCACCCAGCACCAGATGCACACCGAGCGCTACCACGTGCCCCAGCAGGTGGTGGACGCCATTCATGCCACCAAGGCGGCCGGCAAGCGCGTCATCGCCGTGGGCACCACCTCGGTGCGCTCGCTGGAGAGCTCCTGGAGCGAGGAGGCGCCCTTCGCGGGCTGCGTGGCGCGCGGCTTCGACACCCCGCAGACCGGCGACGTTGTGGTGCGCGAGAACGCGAGCACATCGCTCTTCCTCATGCCCGGCAGCCAGTTCCACGTGGTGGACGCCATGGTCACGAACTTCCACGTGCCCCGCTCCACCCTCATGATGCTCGTGAGCGCCTTCGCCACCCGCGAGCGCATCATGGACGCATACGCTCACGCCATCGCCGCCAAGTACAGGATGCTGTCCTTCGGCGACGCGATGCTCATCATCTAGGCCGGTCAATCCCCGCGTCGCCTCATGCTCGCGACGCCAGCCGAGGAAGGCTACCGCATGATCGCAGTCATCAAGTCCGGCACCACCCCCCGCCAGCTCGACAACCTCGTGAGCTGGCTTGAGGGCAAGGGCCTGGGCGTCAACATCTCCCAGGGCATCGAGACCACCATCGTGGGCATCATCGGCGACACCTCGCGCGTCGACGCGTCGCTGCTGGAGTCCATGGGCATCATCGAGAGCGTCACGCGCGTGACCGAGCCCTTCAAGGCCGCCAACCGCAAGTTCCACCCGCTCGACACCAAGGTCGAGGTCGCCCCCGGCGTGGCGGCCGGGGCGGGGGAGTTCCTGCTCATGGCCGGCCCTGCCGCCGTGGAGGAGGAAGGCCTGCCCGACATCGCCCGTGCGGTGCGCGCCTCGGGTGCCAACGTGCTGGCCGCCGGGGTCTTCAAGTCCGCCGCCAGCCCCTATGCCGACGCGGGCCTGGGCGAGCGCGGCCTGGAGCTTCTGCGCGCGGCCGGCGACGAGGCGGGTCTGCCCGTGTCGTGCGAGATCATGGACGCAGGGCAGGTGGAGCTTTTCTGCAAGCACGGCATCGACCTGTGGCAGGTGGGCGCGCGCAACATGCAGAACTACGACCTGCTGCGCGAGGTGGGCCGCGCCGGCAAGCCGGTCCTGCTCAGGCGCGGGCTTGCCTGCAGCGTCGACGAGCTGCTCATGAGCGCCGAGCACGTCCTGAGCCAGGGCAACCCCAACGTCATCCTGTGCGAGTGCGGCATCCGCACGTTCGAGACGCGCACGCGCAGCACGCTCGATCTCGGCGCGGTTCCCGCGTTGCGCGGCCTCACGCACCTGCCTGTGGTGGTGGACCCCAGCCAGTCCATGGGTCATGCCCGCTTCGTGGAGCCCATGGCCCTCGCGGCTGCGGCCGCAGGCGCCGACGGCGTGATGGTGGAGGTCCACGCCGACCCGGCCAGCGCGGCCGTGGACGCGGCCCAGGCCCTTCTGCCTGCCCAGTTCGACGAGCTTGCGCGCAAGGTGCGCGCGGTGCGCCAAGCCGTGGCGGGTTAGGGGAGCGCTGATATGGAAGACGTCAAGACCATCGGCATCGTCGGCCTGGGACTCATCGGCGGCTCCTTCGCGAAGGCCTATCATGCTGCCGGGTGGCGCGTGCTGGCCTTCGACATCGACGAGGACACCATGGCCGTCGCCACCATCGACGAGACGGTGCAGGGCGTGCTCGACGAGGAGTCGCTGGCGCAGTGCGACCTCGTGCTTCTCGCGCTCTATCCGGGCGGCTGCATCGAATGGCTCTCGCGCAACGCCGAGCGCATCCCCAAGGAATGTCTGGTCATCGATGCTGCCGGCGTCAAGCGCGAGGTGTGCGCCGCCTGCATGCCCATCGCGGCCGAGCATGGCTTCACCTTCGTGGGTGGCCACCCCATGGCCGGCACGCAGTTCTCGGGCTTCAAGTACGCCCGCGAGAACCTCTACCACAACGCGCCTATGGTGATCTGCCCGCCGCGCGTGGACGACATGGCGCTTTTCGAACGCATCAAAGACCTGCTCGCCCCCGCGGGCTTCGGCTCCATCCAGGTGAGCACCCCCGAGGAGCACGACCGGCGCATCGCCTTCACCTCCCAGCTCGCCCACGTGGTGAGCAACGCCTTTATCAAGAGCCCCACGGCGCGCGGGCACAAGGGCTTCTCGGCCGGCAGTTACAAAGACCTCACGCGCGTGGCGCGCCTCAACGAGAACATGTGGACCGAGCTGTTCTTCGACGATGCCGACAACCTGCTCTTCGAGCTCGACACCATCATCGCGAGCCTGCAGGAGTACCGCGACGCCCTGGCCGAGCGCGACGGCGACACCATGCGCTGCCTGCTCGCGGACGGACGCCGCGCCAAGGAAGACGCCGAGAGGCGCAGCCAAGCAGAAAGGAACTCCTAGATGCATGACGCTTCCACGATAGACCGCGTGCACGTGAGCGCCTCGGGCTCCTATGACGTGCTGGTGGGCGAGGGCCTGCTGCCCCAGGTGGGGCGGCTCGTACGCGAGGCCGCGCCCCTCGCCGACAACCAGGTGCTTCTCGTGAGCGACGCAAACGTCGCGCCCTTGTATGCCGATGTGGTAAGCGCCTCGCTGCGTGAGGCGGGCTTCGAGGTGAGCCTTGAGGTGCTGCCCGCCGGCGAGGCCACGAAGTCGCTCGAGAGCTTCGGGAGGCTCGTGCGCCGCTGCGCGGCCTGCGGCATGTCGCGTCAGAGCACGGTGGTCGCCCTGGGCGGCGGCGTCATCGGCGACCTCGCGGGCTTCACGGCCGCAAGCTACATGCGCGGCTGCAACCTCGTGCAGGTGGCGACCTCGCTGCTTGCTATGGTGGACTCCAGCGTGGGCGGCAAGACCGCCGTGGACCTGCCCGAGGGCAAGAACCTCGTGGGCGCCTTCTGGCAGCCCAAGCTCGTGGTGTGCGACCTCGACTGCCTCAAGACCCTGCCGCCTGAGTTCGTGAGCGACGGCATGGGCGAGGTGGTGAAGTACGGCATCATGTGCGACGCCGAGCTCTTCTCCTGGCTGGAATCGCCCCTGGCGGGTCAGGAGCGCCGCGTGGTGGAGCGCTGCATCTCCATCAAGCGTGACGTGGTGCAGGCCGACGAGCGCGAGGCCGGCCAGCGCAAGCTGCTCAACCTGGGGCACACCGCCGGCCATTCCATCGAGCTTCTGAGCGCCTACGGGGTCACGCACGGCCATGCCGTGGCGGCCGGCACCGCGATCATGGCGCGCGCCTGCGCGGCGAGCGGCCAGTGCGCCGACGAGGACGCCGAGCGTATCGAGCGCATGCTCATGGTGCACGGCCTTCCCTGCGGCACCGTGCGTTCGGCGCACGAGATAGCCCAGGCGGCGCTCCATGACAAGAAGCGCGTGGGCGACCACATCGACATCGTGGCCGTGCGCGGCATCGGGCGCTGCGAGGTGCAGCGCGTCGACATGGCCCGCTTCGAGCGGATGATGGAGCTGGGCTGCGCCAAGCAAGACATTGTGCTCGCGGAAGGCGACGTTGCGGCCGTCGAGTCGGCCCCTGCCGCCGTCAAGCGTGGCAAGATCGCCACGGTGGACCCCCAGCCCCTGTCGGGCACGATAGCCGCCATTTCCTCGAAGAGTGCCGCGCATCGCATGCTCATCTGCGCGGCCCTCTCCCAGACCCCCTGCGACATCAGGTGCACCACCTCGAGCAAGGACATCGAGGCCACCGTCTCCTGCCTGGAGGCGCTCGGGGCGCGCATCGCCCGGCGCGGCGCCCTCATCCATGTGGAGCCCATCGACCGTGGCGCCATCGCGGGCATGCCTGCGGAGCTGGATTGCTGCGAGAGCGGCAGCACCCTGCGCTTCATGCTCCCCGTGGTATGCGCCCTGGGCGCCCAGGCGACGATTGGGGGGTGCGGACGGCTGCCGGAGCGCCCGCTGTCGCCCCTGCGCGAGGAGCTTGAGGCTCACGGCATCACGCTGAGTGCAAAGGGCGAGTGGCCCATCAAGTCTCAAGGCAAACTTAATGGTGGTTTCTTCACCATCCCTGGAAACGTATCCTCCCAGTTCGTGACCGGCCTGCTGCTCGCCCTGCCCCTGCTTGACGAGGGTGGCAGCGTCTGCCTGCTCGGTAGGGTGGAGTCCAGGCCGTATATCGACATGACGCTGCGCGTTCTTGCCCAGTTTGGCGTCGAGGTCGAAGAGACTCACGGTGAAGTTGAGATTGACGGTAGGCTTGAGCACAGCACCGAGTTCAAGGTTGCTGGCGGTGTGGTCTTCCAGGCTCAAGGTGAACTTGTGGTTGAGGGTGACTGGTCCAACGCCGCATTCTGGCTCTGCGCCGGCGCCTTGGGCGAGGCGGGTGTGACGGTCAGCGGGCTGGACTTCGCCTCTGCCCAGGGAGACAAGGCCATCCTCGACATCCTCGAGCGCTTCGGCGCCGTCGTCGAGCGCGACGAGGCTGCGGGCTGCGCCTGCGTGCGACCGGCCCCCGATGGTCTGCGCGCCATCGAGCTCGACGCGGGCGATGTGCCCGACCTCGTCCCCGTGGTGTCCGTCGTGGCTGCCTGCGCCCAGGGCACCACGCGCGTCTACAACGCGGCGCGCCTACGCATCAAGGAGTCCGACCGCCTTGAGACGACCTCCGAGATGCTCGAGCGCCTGGGCATCGACCTTGAGGAGCTGCCCGACGGCCTGTCGATCCACGGGCGCGGGGCACATCCGGGCGGCGTCTTCCGGGGCGCTCGCGTGCGCTCGCACAACGACCATCGCCTTGCGATGTCGGCGGCCGTGGCGGCCGCGAAGGCGTCGGGTACCGTACGCATCGAAGACTGCCAGGCCGTGAGCAAGTCCTACCCCGCCTTCTTCGAGGACTTCGCGCGTCTGGGTGGCCGCGTGAGCGTCGACGAGATGGAGGCCTAGCGTGTCATCGTCGTTTGGCAACTCCGTCAAGGTGCAGATCTTCGGCCAGTCGCACTCCGAGGCCATCGGCGTCGTGGTGGACGGCCTGCCTGCGGGGGAGCGGGTGGACCTTGAGGCCCTCGCGGCCTTCATGGCCCGTCGCGCCCCTGGCAAGAACGCCTGGTCCACGCCGCGCCGCGAGGCCGACGCCCCCCGGGTGCTCTCGGGTCTCAACCCCCAGGGCCGCACCTGCGGTGCCCCCTTGGCTTTCCTCATCGAGAACACCAACACGCGCTCATCCGATTACTCCCAGATAGCGCGCAACCCCCGTCCCGGACACGCCGACCTCACGGCGCAGGCCCGTTGGCACGGCGAGCAGGACGTGGCCGGCGGCGGCCATTTCTCAGGCAGGCTCACGGCCTGCCTGTGCGCGGCCGGCGGCGTCGCCCTGCAGGTCCTTGAGCGCCGCGGCATCCGCGTGGCGGCCCACATCCGCTCAATCGCCGGTATCGAGGACGCGCCCTTCGACCCGCTGGCCTGCGAGGGCCAGTTCGGCTTGCTCGCAGGCAAGGCGTTCCCCGTGCTCGACGAGCAGACGGGGCTCGACATGCAGTCGGCCATCGCGGGCGCCCATGCCTGCGGCGACTCCGTGGGCGGCGTGGTGGAGTGCGCCTGCACGGGGCTTCCCGCCGGGGTTGGCTCGCCCATGTTCGACGGCGTGGAGAACGTCCTGGCCCGCGTGCTCTTCGGCATCCCGGCCGTGAAGGGCGTCGAGTTCGGGGCTGGGTTCGCGGCCGCCGGCATGTACGGTAGCCAGAACAACGACCCCATCGCGCTCGATGAGGCAGGGCGTGCTACCTGCCGCTCCAACAACGCCGGTGGCATCCTGGGCGGCATCACCACGGGCATGCCCCTCATCGTGCGCGCCGCCTTCAAGCCCACGCCCTCCATCGGCTGCGAGCAGGTCACGATCGACGTGCTGGAAGGGCGCGAGTCCACCCTGCAGGTGGGCGGCAGACACGATCCCTGCGTCGTGGTGCGCGCGGTCCCCGTGGTGGAGGCGGCCGTGGCGCTCGGCATGCTCGACTGCATGGCCGCAGACGGCCTCCTCGGGCGCGTGAGCGACGCCGAGCTCGACCCAGGCGTCCTGGCCTCGTGCGCGCAGCTCTTCGGGCCTCGCGCCTAGTCCGGCCAAGTCCAGCCCCGCTCGCCCGGCCCCGCACGCCTCACTTCCGCAATCCCGAACCCACGATTGGACGCCCCGTGCCTTCAAACACCATCGACCAACCCGACATCAACGCCCTGCGCGCCGAGATGGACGCCTGCAACCAGGAGATCCTTGCCGCCTTCGAGCGCCGCATGGACATCGCCTCGCGCATCGGCGACGTCAAGCGCTCCTGCGGCCTGCGCGTCAACGACCCGCGCCGCGAGCGCCAGATCCTCGCCGACATGGCCCATAAGGCCTCGCCCGAGTTCAGCAGCTACGCCACCGTGCTCTTCTCCCTGCTCATGGAGGTGTCGAGCTCGTACCAGGAGCGCAGGATGCACCCCACGAGCCCCCTTCGCGAGCGCATCGAGTCTGCCCTTGCCGACACGCCCAAGCTCTTCCCGCAGTTTGCCAACGTGGCCTGCCAGGGCACGGACGGCGCCTACTCGCAGCTCGCGTGCGAGAAGCTCTTCCGCAGGCCCGACATCACCTTCTTCCGCAACTTCGAGGGCGTCTTCCAGGCCGTGGAGTCTGGCCAGTGCGACTACGGCGTCCTGCCCATCGAGAACTCCTCGGCCGGCACGGTCAACGCCGTGTACGACCTCATGATGGAGCATGACTTCCACATCGTGCGTACCTATCGCCTCAAGGTGGACCACAACGTGCTCGTCAACGAGGGTGCCACGCTCGAGGACATCACGGAGATTTACAGCCACCAGCAGGCCATCAACCAGTGCGCCCGCTACCTGGAGGGCCTGTCCAACGTGAAGGTCACGCCCGTCACCAACACGGCGGTGGCCGCGCGCATGGTGGCCGAGTCGGGCCGCACTGACGTGGCGGCCCTGTCCAGCCGTGCCTGCGCCTCGCTCTACGGCCTCAAGGTGCTCGCGCGCCAGGTGAACGACTCGGACAACAACTACACGCGCTTCGCCTGCATCACCAAGGACCTGCAGGTGTTCCCCGGCGCCGACCGCACCTCGCTCATGATGGTGTGCCCCCACGAGCCCGGCGCCCTCTACAAGGTGCTCGCGCGCTTCTACGCCCTCGACATCAACCTCACGAAGCTCCAGAGCCGCCCCATCCTGGGCCAAGACTTCGAGTTCATGTTCTACTTCGACCTCGAGGCCCCCGTGTACTCTCCGGAGTTCACGAGCCTCGTGTGCGAGCTTGAGGATTTCTGCGACGAGTTCAAGTACCTGGGCAGCTATTCGGAGATGGTGTAGTCATGGCCGACGAGCGTCACTGCGAGGAGCCCCTGTACCGCCAGGTCCTGAGCGGGCAGGCCGAGCTTGCCTTCGGGCTGGTGGGGGAGCGCCTGGGGCACAGCCACTCCCCGCGCATCCACGAGCTTCTGGGCTCGGTGCCCTACGAGCGCCTTGAGATACCCCCGTTCGACGTCGAGGCCTTTCTGCGCTCCAGGCGCTACCGGGGCCTCAACGTCACCATCCCCTACAAGCGCGTGGCGGCCGATGTGGCCGACGTGCGCTCCGCGGCCGTGGAGCGCCTGGGCAACGCGAACACCCTCGTCGTGCGCCCCGACGGCACGCTCTACGCCGACAACACCGACTACTACGGCTTCTCCTGCCTGCTCGACTCCGTGCACGCTCCCGTCGAGGGCGCGACCTGCCTGGTGCTGGGCGACGGCGGTGCCGCCAGCACCGTGCGCGCCGTGCTTGCCGACAGGGGGGCGGCCCGCGTCGTGACGGCCTCGCGCAGGGGCGACCTCACGTTCGCCGCGCTCAAGGGCGACGCCGAAGCCGCCACGGACGCGCAGATCGCCCAGGCAGACGAGCTGCGCGAGCAGGTGGGGATCGTCGTCAACGCCACCCCGGTGGGCATGTACCCCCACGCCTGCGACGAAGCCCTGCTCGACCTCGACCGCTTCCCGCGCCTGCGCTGCGTGTGCGACCTCATCTACAACCCGCTCGTCACGCGCCTCATGTACGACGCGCGCGAGCGCGGCATCGCGTGCGCGGGCGGCCTGGGCATGCTCGTGGGCCAGGCCAAGCGCTCCAGCGACCTCTTCCTGGGCGAGGAGCGCCCCGACGCCATCTGCGACGAGGTGCTCGCCCAGATGGCCGACTCCCTGGGCGTGGTGAGCCTCATCGGCATGCCTGGTTGCGGCAAGACCCGCACGGGCACGTTCCTGGCCGAGATGCTCGGGTTTGAGTTCGTCGACACCGACGAGATGGTGGAGCGCCTTGCGGGCATGCCCATCCCCCAGATCTTCGAGGAGCGCGGCGAGGAGGGCTTCCGCGAGCTTGAGACGCGTTGCGTCATCGAGGCCACCTCGCAGCCCGGGCGCGTCGTGGCGACGGGCGGCGGCGTCGTGACCCAACCGCGCAACCACTACTGGCTCAAGCAGAACGGCAAGTGCGTGCTGCTCACGCGCGGCCTGATGCCGGACGCCAGCGACGAGCTCGCCTGCGAGGGCAGGCCGCTCAGCCAGGCCAAGGGCGTGGAGCGCCTGCGTGCCGAGCGCGCGCCGCTCTACCACGACTGGGCCGACATCGAGGTGGCCCCCTCCGACGGATCGGCCCTGAGCACGGCGCGCCGGATCTTCCGCCTCGTGAAGCGCATATAGGCATACATTCATATCACTTTGGAAGCCCCGAGGACGTCTCGCCCCGGGGCTTCTCGCAGGTAAACGCAAACGCAGACGCAGACCCCAGGGAGGTCCCATGAAGGCACTTGTCATAGACGGACCCAACATCAACATGCTCGGCATCCGCGAGCCCGGCATCTACGGCACGCAGGACTACGCCGCCCTGTGCGCCCTCATCGAACAGGCGGGCGCCGAGCTGGGCTTCGAGGTGTGCGACCACTTCCAGTCCAACCACGAGGGGGCCATCGTCGACGTCATCCAGCAGGCCTATGGCCGCTACGACGGCATCGTCATGAACCCCGCCGCCTACACGCACACGAGCGTCGCCATCCTCGACGCCCTCAAGGCCGTGAGCCTGCCGTGCGTGGAGGTGCACATCTCCGACGTGGCCAGCCGCGACGACTTCCGCCAGGTGTCGTACATGCGCGCGGCCTGCTTCGCCACGGTGGCCGGCGAGGGCATCGAGGGCTACCGCCATGCGCTGCGCCTGCTGGCCGAGAGGCTCCAGGGCTAAGGCGTACGGCGGGCGGCCCACGAGAGGCGCCGCACGGGTCGCCGGGGCTTGCCGGGGGACAGGCTCGGCACGGGGGAGGGCCGCCTCCCCGCGTCGTCTGCTTCCTGCGCCCTCGCCTCGGCGATGTTTATTCAAGACGGCCCCGGGGCCGCGCCGCCCTGGGGCCGTCTTCGTTTTACAATGGGCACACCCTACACCGCCTTCGGGCACTTGAGATTGGAGCGTTCCGCCATGGTCGACAAGGTAGCCATCGCAAAGCACCTTCTGGGCATCAAGGCCGTCTTCCTGCGTCCCGACGAGCCCTTCACCTGGGCTTCCGGCATCAAGAGCCCCATCTACTGCGACAACCGCCTGACGCTTTCCTTCCCCGAGGCCCGCGAGGCCATCGAGGAGGGCCTGGCGCAGAACATCAAGGAGTTCTACCCCGAGGCGCAGTGCGTCATGGGCACCTCCACCGCCGGCATCGCCCACGCCGCCATCGCGGCCTACAAGCTGGGCCTTCCCATGGGCTACGTGCGCGGCTCGGCCAAGGACCACGGCCGCAAGAACCAGATCGAGGGCCGCTGCGAGCCCGGCACCAAGGTCGTCGTCGTGGAGGACCTCATCTCCACGGCCGGCTCCGTGCTCGACTGTGTGGAGCCCCTGCGCGCGGCTGGCGCCGAGGTCCTGGGCGTTGTGTCCATCTTCACCTACGGCATGCAGAAGGGCCTCGACCGTCTCGCTGAGGCCAACGTCAAGAACGTGTCCCTGTGCGACTTCGACGCGCTCGTGAAGGTGGCCGTGGAGGAGGGCTACATCAAGCCCGAGGACGAGCAGCGCCTGCTTGCCTTCCGCGCCAACCCCTCCGACGAGAGCTGGATGGCGTAAGGCCCCAAGGGCACGCGCGCCGCGCCGCGCGGGTTTGGGCGCTCCTGTGCGCTTTGCCTTGCGTGCGTGTGTCGGGATCGGCGCGCATCCCGCGCCGCAGTCGGCATCGTTTGGGCCGCAAACGGCATCCATATTGTTGAAACACTGCGAACGGCGGCTTTTTTGAGCCGTCGTTTTGCTAGAGGGCTAAGATATGCGCTCGACCCGAGAGGTTCGTGCAGACTGCCCCCGCGAGGTGCGGGGACACCAAGGAGGAGTGCGTCATGAGCGAGATTGAGAAGAAGGACCTTGACTGGGGCAACCTGCCCTTCGCCTATATGCCCACGGATTACAGCTACGTGTGCAACTACAAGGACGGCAAGTGGGAGGAGGGCGGCCTCACCACCGACCACTCCATCACCCTGAGCGAGTGCTCGGGCATCTTCCACTACTGCCAGGAGGTCTTCGAGGGCCTCAAGGCCTACACCACCAAGGACGGCCACGTGGTGTGCTTCCGTCCCGACATGAACGCCAAGCGCATGGCCGACTCCGCCGCCCGCCTGTGCATGCCGTCCTTCCCCGAGGAAAAGTTCGTTGAGGCCGTCAAGCAGGTCGTGGCCGCCAACGCCGCCTGGGTGCCGCCTTACGGCTCCGGCGCCACGCTGTACGTGCGCCCCTTCATGATCGCCTCCGGCGTCGTCATCGGCGTCAAGCCTGCCGACGAGTACCAGTTCCGCATCCTCGTCACGCCCGTGGGCCCCTACTTCAAGGGCGGCGACTCCTCCATCACCATCACCGTCTCTGAGTACGACCGCGCCGCGCCTCACGGCACCGGCAACATCAAGGCCGGCCTCAACTACGCCATGAGCCTCTACCCCTACGAGAAGGCTCACGAGGCCGGTTACTCCGAGAACCTCTACCTCGACGCTGCCACGCGCACCTACATCGAGGAGACCGGCGGCGCCAACGTCATCCTGGTGGACAAGGAGGGCAACCTCGTCGTGCCCCAGTCGCACTCCGACTCCATCCTGCCCTCCATCACGCGCCGCTCGCTCGTCGCCCTGGGCCGTGACACCCTCGGCCTCAACGTGATCGAGCGTCCCGTGAAGTTCTCCGAGCTCGTCGAGGGCAACTTCGTCGAGTGCGGCCTGTGCGGTACCGCTGCCGTCATCTCGCCCGTGGCCCGCATCGAGGGCAACGGCGCCCAGATTGACTTCCCCGAGTCTGCCGACGGCTGCGGCCCCGTGCTCAAGAAGCTGCGCGCCACCCTGGCCGGCATCCAGGCCTGCGACATCGAGGGCCCCGAGGGCTGGGTCTGCCAGGTGCTCTAAGCCTGATTCCATCTCTTTGCGCGAAAGAAAAGCCGCTCATCAAGTTGGGCGGCTTTTTTCGTCGGCAAATGTGTACAATTACGCAAAACGAGTCCCTTCCATTATGTGAGGTTCGCAATGCCTATCACCGATTTCCTGCGTCGCAACGCCCATGAGTACAAGGACGAGGTGGCCCTGGTCGAGATCAACCCCGAGATCCAGGAGCCCAGCCACGCCACCTGGCGCGACTACAGCCTCGTCCAGAGCACCTGCATGCAGCCTTACCGCAGGCAGATCACCTGGGGCGTCTTCGACGAGAAGGCCAACCGCTTCGCCAACCTCCTCATCTCGCGCGGCATCAAGAAGGGCGACAAGGTAGCCATCCTGCTCATGAACTGCCTGGAGTACCTGCCCATCTACTTCGGCGTCCTCAAGAGCGGCGCCACCGTGGTGCCCCTCAACTTCCGCTATACCGCCGAGGAGATCGAGTACTGCCTCGACCTGGCCGAGGTGGACGTCCTCGTCTTCGGCCCCCAGTTCACCGGCCGCGTCGAGCAGATTGAGCAGAGCATCTCCAAGAACCGCCTGCTCTTCTACGTGGGCAGCGACTGCCCCACCTTCGCCGAGAGCTACGGCGAGCTGACGAGCAACATGGCCTCTTCCGACCCCTTCGTGCCCATCACCGAGTATGAGGACGCCGCCATCTACTTCTCCAGCGGCACCACGGGCTTCCCCAAGGCCATCCTGCACAACCACGAGAGCCTCACCCAGGCCGCCCAGATGGAGCAGCAGCACCACGGCCAGACCCACGACGACGTGTTCCTCTGCATCCCGCCGCTCTATCACACCGGCGCCTGCATGCACTGGATGGGCAGCCTCATCTGCGGCGGCAAGGGCGTGCTGCTGCGCGGTGTGACCCCCAAGGCCATCTTCGACGCGGTGAGCTCGGAGGGCTGCACCATCGTGTGGCTGCTCGTGCCCTGGGCGCAGGACATCCTGCTCGCCATCGAGGAGGGCACGATCAAGCTTGAGGACTACAAGCTCGACCAGTGGCGCCTCATGCACATCGGCGCCCAGCCCGTGCCCAAGAGCCTCATCAAGAAGTGGAAGGGCATCTTCCCGCATCACCAGTACGACACCAACTACGGCCTGTCCGAGTCCACGGGCCCGGGCTGCGTGCACCTCGGGGTGGAGAACATCGAGCATGTGGGCGCCATCGGCGTTCCCGGCTACAACTGGGAGGCGAAGATCATCGACGCGCACGGCGAGGTGGTGGAGCCCGGCGAGGTGGGCGAGCTGTGCGTCAAGGGCCCCGGCGTCATGACCTGCTACTACAACAACCCCAAGGCCACGGCCGAGTCGCTGTCCAACGGGTGGCTCCTCACCGGCGACATGGCGCGCCAGGACGAGGACGGCTTCTACTGGCTGGTGGACCGCAAGAAGGACGTCGTCATCTCCGGCGGCGAGAACATCTACCCCGTGCAGATCGAGGACTTCCTCGCCGCGAACCCCGCCATCAAGGACGTCGCCGTCATCGGCCTGCCCGACGAGCGCCTGGGCGAGATCTGCGCTGCCATCATCTCGCTCAAGCCCGAGTTCGCCGACACCACCGAGGACGACATCAACGCCTTCTGCCTCGACCTTCCCCGCTACAAGCGCCCGCGCAAGATCATCTTCGCCGAGGTGCCCCGCAACCCCACCGGCAAGATCGAAAAGCCCCTGCTGCGCCAGCGCTACGGCGCCGAGGGCCTGGTGGACCGCGAGAACCACGCCTAACGGCAGGGGAGTGCCATGCGCGATTTCCAGACGTTCGAGGTGTACGACTTCGCCTTCCGCAACATGGACGAGGAAGGCGTCATGTGCCGCTACGACGCCCTGCTGTCGTTCTCGCTTGAGGCGGACGGCCCCGTCTACCTCGTGTACACCGACCTCGTGTCCGACGCCGACGGCGACGAGGCCACGTACTGCTCCGTCCTGTGCGACCCGCAGCAGGCTGAGAAGGCCCAGTTTGCCGTCGAGCACGGCTCCACGCCCAAAAAGCCGCCCGTGCTGGAGCTTGCCGACATCGACGAGGGCCTGAAGCCCATGATTCTCGACATCCTCGACGAGGTGCTCGCCGAGGAGGACTGAGGCCGGGGCCCTCGGGGCTGAGGCTGTAGGTATAAGAACGTGGGGCCCGGGGTCTGGCGGTTGCCGGCCCCGGGCCCCACGCGTTTAGCCGATGCGCTCGAAGAGGTGCCCGCTCGTGGTTCCCGCCGGGCGCGGGGCGCACGTCTTGCCGGCCCGGGCGGCCTCTATCGCACGCGCCGCGTGGCGCACGGCCGCGGCCGCCTGGTCTGCCGAGTCGCAGAGCCTGCAGTCCACCATGAACCGCTCGACGCCGGCGCGCATGAGCTCGCCTATCTGGGGCGTGGCGTCGAACGTCTCGGCCTGCCACAGGCCCGAGCGCCCCAGGGCGTCGCTCGTGACGATGCTCGGCCGGTCGAACTCGTCGCGCATCTCGAGCTTGAGCGCACGGCGCGCGCAGGTGGGGCAGGTCTTGGCGCAGTCGCCCATGCTCTGCAGCAGGCAGTGCTGCGTGGTCATGGTGCGGATGTGCCCCCAGACCTTCATGCCGAGCGGCATGCGCGCACACTGCGCGAGCTGGGCTATCTCCAGCAGGTCGAGCTCGCAGGACAGCCAAGCCCCCTTGGCCCCGGCCTTGCGCATGAACTCGAAGGACTCGGCGTTGTGCAGCTCCATGCAGTCCCACAGCCACGCCTGCGCGCCCGCCTGGGCCGCGCTGGCAAGCCATGACACGTTGGAGACGCACACCTCGCGTCCGCCCTGGATGAGGGCGTCGGCGTAGGCGTGGTCGGCAAACCGGGCGACGGGCGGCAGCAGCGCCACGACGTCCTCAGGCCATGCGGCCGGCCGTGCGTCCGTGCCGTCCGCGACCCGCCTGCGCGCGCTGCTCGACGGCCCCATGGCCAGGTCGATGGCGCTCGCAAAGACGAGTTCGGCCCCGGCCTGCCGTGCGGCGAGGGCGTCTTCGGGGGTGCTGACGAGGGCGCAGAGCGTGGGATTCTTCGCGGCGCCCTTACCCGACTGCCGTGCCTGCACGCTCAGGGGAGCGGGCGCCACCTTGTCGGCTCGGCCCTTCCAGGGCGCAAGCAACGCCTCCTTGAGTGCCTCGACGGCCTGGGCGCGCACGGCGTGGACGGCCGAGAACGACATCCCCACGCCCTCGTCGAGCTCGACCTGCCAGCTTTCTGCCACGAAGGGGCTCGTGCCGAGGCGGCCGACGTGCTCGCGCAGGTCCTCGGCGCTCACGGCGCGGCTGCGGGCGGCCTCAACCACGAAGCCCTCGGCGCTTGCGCGCACCACATCGACGTCCAGGTCGGGGTGGGCGTCTCCAGGCAGCGTTTCAAGCTCCACGCGGAAGGGCTCGCCCAGCTTGGCCCTCACGCGCACGTTCACGCGGCGCTTGCGCGGCCATGCGCGCGCGGCGAACTCGCGGGCCTGCGCCATGCCCTCCTCGCTTCGGATGACGCGCACGTCGCAGCCGGCGGACATCGCGCGCGGCAGGTCGAGCACGAGCTCGTCGGGACCTGCGGTGGCGCGGGGGCTCGGCACGGTGACGTAGTCGTCGAAGCGCTCGGGGTTGCGGATCTCGAGCAGGTCGCCCTCGCCCACGGGCTCGTCGAGCCGTGCGACGGCGCGCTTGGCCTGCGCCTGCGCGATGGTGCCGGCGAGCTGGCCTCGGTTGTTGCCGCGCTCGTAGCTCATGAAGTCGTTGCCGTGGGAGCCGTGCAGGTACCCGTCGGTGAAGTTGCGGTTGAAGGCGCGGGCCAGGGCGCGCATCACGGCGGCGTCGGCCTGGGGGTCTTCGCCCTGGGCGAACTCGTCCAAGGCGCTGCGGTAGGCCGAGGTGACCGTCCCCACGTAGTCGGGGGCCTTCATCCTTCCCTCGAGCTTCATGGCGGAGCATCCCGCCTCGCTCAAGGCCGCGATGTCGCCTATGGTGCAGTTGTCTCGGGGCGACATGAGTCGCGTGCCGCTCACGTGCGCCCGGTCTGCGCCCCCTTCATCCACCAGGCGGTAGGGGAGCCTGCAGGGCTGGCGGCACAGGCCCCTGTTGGCCGACTTTCCCCGCTGCATGCTGCTGAGCAGGCACTGCCCCGAGTAGCAGACGCAGATGGCGCCGTGCGAGAACACCTCCAGGTCGACCCCCTCGTGGGAGCACGACTCTATCTCGTCCAGGGTCATCTCGCGCGAGAGCGTCACGCGCGAGCACCCCGCCTGCGCGGCGAAGCGCACGCCCTGGGCGTCGTTGACGTTGGCCTGCGTGGAGAGGTGCAGCTCAAGCTGGGGCCAGAGCTGCCGCGTCAGGCTGATGAGGCCCCAGTCCGCCATGATGAAGGCGTCGGCGCCCGCCAGGTGGCAGTCGTGCACCAGGGCCAGGGCGCGGGGCATCTCGTCTTGGGCAATCAGGATGTTCACCGTCACGTAGACGCGCGACCCGGCGAGGTGGGCAAGCTCGCAGGCCTGGCGGAACTGGTCGAGGTCGAGGTTGTCGGCGTTGCGCCGCGCGTTGAAGCTGTCAAGCCCGCAGTAGATCGCGTCGGCCCCCGCCGCCAGGGCCGCCTTGAATGCGTCCATGGTGCCTGCCGGGCTCAGAAGCTCGGGAATCCTGCGTCCTGCCTGGGTGCGTGTTGCGCTCATGTCTCGTTCTTTCCTGGTGAGGGGCGGCCGATGTGCCCGTATGGGTGTTCTAAGAAGTAAAATCCCCATTCTATAACGGCGCGCCCATGCGGCGCCGCGCGCTTGGCGACTTGCGCCCGCGCACCACGTTCTCACCCAAAGGAGTTCTTTTGAGCGACGAGAAGCTTTTCTCCTACGAGGTCTTGGCCGAGGACCCCAAGACCCACGCCAGGGCCGGCGTGTTCCACACCGCCCACGGCGACATCCATACCCCGGTGTTCATGCCCGTCGGCACCAAGGGCACGGTGAAGGGCCTGCTGCCCGACACCGTGAAGTCCCTGGGGGCGCAGATCGTCCTCAACAACACCTACCACCTGGAGATGCGCCCCGGCTCTGAGACCGTCGCCGAGTTCGGCGGCGTGCACAAGTTCATGAACTGGGACCGTCCCATCCTCACCGACTCGGGCGGCTTCCAGGTGTTCTCCCACGGCGACCTCGTGAAGCTCTCCGATGGCGGCGTGGAGTTCAGGGCCGACGACTACGACGGCAAGCACGTCTTTTGGTCGCCCGAGGACAACATGGCCATCGCCGAGCGCCTGGGGTCGGACATCTGCATGCAGCTCGACCAGTGCGTGGGCTACCCGGCCCAGCGCAGCGAGGTGGAGCGCGCCGTGGAGCTGTCGAGCCGCTGGGCCGACCGCTGCTTTGCGGCCCATAAGCGCCCCGACCAGGCGCTTTTCGGCATCGTGCAGGGCGGCATGCACATGGACCTGCGCCTGCGTTCCCTTGAGCACCTGGAGTCGTGCGGCAACTTCCCCGGCTACGGCATCGGCGGCTACAGCGTGGGCGAGGACCACGAGGTCATGTTCGAGACCCTGGCGCCGCTCGTGTCGCAGCACATGCCGCGCAACAAGCCCCGCTACCTCATGGGCGTGGGCAACCCCACCACGCTCGTGCGCGCCGTGGGCTGCGGCGTGGACATGTTCGACTGCGTCCTTCCCACCCGCACCGCCCGCTCGGGCACGGCGTTCTCGCATTTCGGGCGCATGAACATGAAGAACGCCAAGTACGCCCACGACCACGGCCCCATCGACGAGAAGTGCACCTGCCCGGTGTGCACGGGCGGCTACACGCGCGGCTATATCCGCCACCTCGTCACCCAGAAGGAGATGCTCGCCGGCATCCTGCTGTCCATCCACAACGTCTACTTCCTCGTGCATCTCATGGACCTCGCCCGCGAGGCCATCATGGCGGGGGAGTACGCCTCGTTCCTCAATTCGTGGATGAACAGCCCCGCGGCAAACGACTACTAAGGTTTGTGGGCGCTTTTAGGCTTATACTGTACGAATCTGTAAACGTCGGGGACGGTTGAGGCCGTCCGCCACAAGGGAGCTGATATGCCAGACAACAAGGAGCCTCGCGGGGCGTCCCAGGCCTGGGCTCAGGCCACGGGGACCGCGAAGGCAAAGCCCAAGAAGACAAAGAAGAACGGCAAGCGCAGGATGCCCGTCGAGGTCAAGCGCTATATCTCGGTGCTCGTTCTTCTTGTCGTCGTGCTCGCGGTGTGTTTTGTGGGCTTCTGGCCGCTTGACCAGAAGATCACGCAGGGCCTCGACATCAAGGGCGGCGTGTCGGTCATCATGACCGCCGACAAGCCCGACGGCTCGGCCGTGACCGACTCCGACATGGAGTCCGCCGTGGCCATCGTCACGAACCGCGTGAACTCCCTGGGTGCCTCCGAGGCCACGGTGCAGCGCCAGGGCACCAACCAGATCCTCATCCAGATTCCCGGCGCCACCGATGCCCAGGAGGTCATCGACACCATCGGCACCACGGGCACCCTGGAGTTCGTGGACCTCAACGACATCGCCGACCAGGACGCCCTGGCCAAGATCAACGCCGGCGTCTCCAACGTTGAGCTCGCGGCGGGCACCTACACCGCCTTCATGACGGGCGACCAGATCGAGAGCGTCTCCATCGGCATGCAGAGCTCGGGCAGCGCCTACTACGCCGTGAACATCCACCTCGACTCCGAGGGCACCAAGGCGTTCGGCGACGTGACCAAGGTCCTCGCCGACACCAAGAGCCGCATCGCCATCCTGCTCGACGGCGTGGTGCAGAGCGCGCCCTCCGTGCAGAGCGCGATCACCACCGGCGACGTCTCCATCACCGGCAACTACTCGCTCGACGAGGCCAAGTCGTTCAAGACCGTCCTCGAGAGCGGCGCGCTTCCCGTGAGCCTTGAGTACTCCGAGTCCAGCTACGTGGGCCCCACGCTCGGCCAGGATTCCCTGTGGCAGGGCCTTGTCGCCGTCGTGGTGGGCTTCTGCATCATCCTCGTGTACCTCTTCGTGTTCTACCAGGGCCTGGGTCTCATCACGGCTGGCGCCCTGCTGACCTTCGGCATCGTCTACCTGGGCGTTCTCGCGGCCCTGTCCTCCATGGGCCTGTTCGCCCTGTCGCTGGCGGGCCTGGCCGGCGTCGTGCTCACCATCGGCATGGCTGCCGACTCCACCATCCTCGTGCTTGAGCGCTTCCGTGAGGAGCTGCGCGCCGGCAAGTCGCTGCGCACCGCGTCGGTGGCCGGCTCCAAGCACGGCATCATGACCGCGCTCGACGCGGGCGTGGTCTCGCTCATCTCGGCCCTGGGCCTGTTCTTCCTCACCACCGGCTCTGCGCGCGGCTTCGGCCTCACGCTCACGCTGGGCGTGCTGTGCTCCTTCTTCACCCTGCTCGTCTTCACCACTCCCGCCGTGCGCCTGCTCGGTCGCGGCGCCGTCGCCAAGAACCCCGGGTTCTGGGGCGTGAAGGCCGACCTCGCGGAGGCGGCCGAGAGGAACGGCGCGACCTCGAAGGGGGGTGAGCAGAATGCGTAGTCATTTCAAGCATGAGATCCAGTTCGTCAAGCACCGCAACCTGTTCTTTACCATCTCTGCCGTGCTCGTGGTGCTCGCCATCGCCGGCCTGCTCATCCGCGGCCTCAACTTCGGCATCGAGTTCTTGGGCGGCTCCCAGGTCACCTTCAACGACGCCACCGGTGTGGAGCAGTCCGTGCTGCGCGACGCCTTCGCCGACCAGGGCCAGCCCGACGCCGTGATCCAGACCACGAGCGTCAACGACGTGGCGGGCTTCCTCGTGCGCACCGGCGAGACCGACCCGGTGCAGGCCAACGCCGTGGCAAGCGCCGTGGCGAGCGAGGTGGGCATCGCCGACAACACGTTCTCCGTCACCACCATCGGCCCGAACTGGGGCGGCGACGTGACCCGCTCCATGGCCATCGCCTTCGTCGTGGTCATCGCCCTCATCATCGCCTACGTCTCCATCCGCTACGAGTTCAAGATGGCCCTGATGGGCGTGCTGTCGCTGGCGCAGGTCCTTGTCATCGTGATGGGCATCTACGCCTGGACGCAGATGGAGGTCAACCCCAACGTGGTGGCTGCCCTGCTTACCATCATGGGCTACTGCCTGTACGACACCGTCGTGGTGTTCAACCGCGTCAACGAGAACATCCGCGGCCTGCGCGATGGCAAGCACCGCACCGCCATGCAGATCACCAACTGGTCTGAGAACCAGGTGTTCGTGCGCTCGCTCAACACCTCCATCACGAGCGTCGTGCCCGTGTTCATCCTGCTGCTCTTCGGCGGCGACACCCTCAAGGGCTTTGCGTTCGCCATGGTGAGCGGCCTGGTGCTGTCGACCTACTCCTCGCTCGTCCTGGCCGCCCCCGCCTACGCCCTGTGGAAGGGCCGCGAGCCCGAGTGGCGCGAGGCCGAGAAGCGCTACGGCGCCCAGGCCGACGCTCAGAAGGCCGATTCGGGCAAGCCCGCGTCTGAGAAGTCGGCCCGCTAATGGCGTCCCTGGCCCGCAGCAAACGATGGGAGGTCGTTTCCTACGACCCCGAGGCGGCACGCCTCATCGCCGACGAGTGCCGCGTATCCCCCCTGGCGGCTCGCATCATGGCCGGGCGGGGGATAACCACCGCGCAGCAGGCCAGGGACTTCCTCTCTCCCTCGTTGGAGCGCGACTGGGCCGACCCCTTCCTCATCCCCGGCATGGCCGAGGTGGTGGGGCGGCTCCTCGCGGCCATCGAGGGCGGCGAGCAGATCGCGGTCTTCGGCGACTTCGACGTCGACGGCATCAGCGCCACCTGCCTCATGACGCGCGGCCTGCGCGACCTGGGCGCCAAGGTGGAGCCGTTCATCCCGCTTCGCTTCGGCGAGGGCTATGGCCTGTCGCAGGCCGCCGTCGAGCGACTTCTCACGTTTTGCCAGCCCGACCTCATCGTGACGGTGGACACGGGCATCGCCTCGGCCAAGGAGTGCGAGGAACTGCTCGCGGCCGGCATCGACGTCGCCATCACCGACCACCACGAGCCCGGCGACCTCGTGCCCCAGGGCGTGCCGGTCTGCGACCCCAAGATCGACCCCGACTGCCCCTCCCGCGAGCTTGCGGGCGTGGGCGTGGCCCTCAAGGTCATCCAGGCCCTCGGGGCCAAGCTCGGCAACCCCGACATCTGGCACGACTACACCGACATCGCCACGCTCGGCACGGTGAGCGATATGATGCTGCTCATCGGCGAGAACCGTTCCTTGGTGGCCGACGGCATCGTGCGGATCCGCTCGCTTGCCAACCCCGGCCTCGTGAGCCTGGCAGGCCAGGCCCGGCGCGACCTGTCGGCCATGACGGCCGACGACCTGGCCTTCTCGCTCATCCCGCGCATGAACGCCGCAGGCAGGATGGATGACCCTGCCATTGCCCTGCGCCTGCTCATGGCCGGCGACGACCAGACGGCCGAGCCGATCGCCGTCCAGCTTGAGGACATCAACCGCGAGCGGCGCGCCATCGAGCGCCAGCTCTTCGACGAGGCGCTCGCACTCGTCCAGGCTACTTATGAGAACGGCCGCGTCATCGTGGTGGGCGGCCAGGGCTGGCACGAGGGCGTGAAGGGCATCGTGGCGAGCCGCATGGTGGCCCTGTACCACGTGCCCGTGCTGCTCTTCACCATCTCAGACGGCGTCGCGCGCGGCTCGGGCCGCAGCGTGGGCGACGTGAACCTCTTCGAGGCCGTCGAGAGCTGCTCTGACCTGCTCATCCGCTTCGGCGGCCATGCCGGCGCCGTGGGCATCACGCTCGACGCTGGCAACCTCGACGCCTTCCGCGACCGCATGGAGGAGTACCTCTCCGCCCTGCCCGAGGACGCGTTCCAGGACCGCTCAAGCGTGGCCGCCGTGGTGGACGTGGACGAGCTCACCGTGCCCAACATCACCTCGCTCTCCGTGCTGCAGCCCTTCGGC
>CAVJGP010000015.1:0-35682 GCA_963648855.1 Alistipes onderdonkii
TACTTCCCCGGCGCCCCCTTCCAGGGCATGCCCGCCGAAGGCTACACCAAGCTCTTCGAGAACATGCTCGACCACGAGGGCATCGACGTCTTCCTGAGCGTGGACGCCCGTGACCTGCTCAAGGTGGGCCAGGGCTGCATCGAGGCGGCCGGCAAGCCCTACACGGGCCTGGTCATCTACACCGGCCCGCTCGACGAGCTCTTCAACCTCGACCTGGGCGCACTGCCCTACCGCACGCTCGACATGGTGTTCGAGACGCTCGACATGGACCAGTTCCAGCCCGTGGGCACCGTGAACTACACGGTGAGCGAGGACTTCACGCGCATCACCGAGTTCAAGAACATGACGGGCCAGGTGCTGCCCGGCAAGACCACCATCATGAAGGAGTACTCCAAGGCCTACGAGCCCGGCAGCGGCCAGACGCCCTACTACGCCATCCTCGACCCCGAGAACAAGGCGCTCTACGCCAAGTACCTCGAGCGCGTCGCTGACATCCCCAACTTCCACGCCGTGGGTCGTCTGGCGGAGTATCGCTACTACGACATGGACGCGGTGGTTGCGAGCGCCCTCAACCTGGCCGACAAGCTTATCGAGGCGTAAGGTCACAAGGAAAGAGAAGGTCTCACGGTGGAAAAGCTCGTCACGTTCGCCATACCCTGCTACAACTCCGCTGCCTACATGGACAAGTGCATCCAGTCCATCATCGACGCCTGCGCCCCCAACGACGACTTCGAGATTGTCGTGGTGGACGACGGCTCGCAGAAGGATGACACGCCTGCCAAGGCCGATGCGTGGGAGCAGAAGTGCCCTGGCGTCGTGCGGGCCGTCCATCAGGAGAACGGCGGCCACGGCGCGGCGGTGCTCGCCGGCCTCAAGGCGGCGCGGGGCATGTACTACAAGGTCGTCGACTCCGACGACTGGGTGGACGCCGCCGCGGCCAAGGAGCTTCTGGGTGACGTGCGCCGTCTTGTGGCGCAGGGCGAGGTCGTGGACCTGTTCATCTCGAACTATGTGTACGAGCACGTCGAGGACAACACCCAGAAGTCGGTGGGCTACCGGGGCGTGCTGCCCGAGGGGCGTGTCTTCACCTGGGACGAGATGGGCAAGTTCCGCATCGACCAGAACCTGCTCATGCACTCGCTGCTCTACCGCACCGAGGTCCTGAGGGACGGCGGTGTGCCGCTGCCGAGCCACACGTTCTACGTGGACAACATCTTCGCCTACGTGCCGCTGCCCCGCTGCAAGAAGCTCTACTACCGCGACGTCGACTTCTACCGCTACTTCATCGGCCGCCAGGACCAGAGCGTCAACGAGTCGGTCATGGTGTCGCGTTACCGCCAGCAGCTGCGCATCACGAAGATCATGTTCGAGGCAAGCCACCTCTACGAGGACGTGCAGAGTGCCCCGCTTCGCGCCTACATGCTCAACTATTTCACCATGATGATGGCCATCTCGAGCCTGTTCGGCCACATGTCGGAAGAGCCTGAGTCCGATAAGCTGGTGGATGAGCTGTGGGGCGACCTCAAGGCCTTCGACGAGCGCATGTACGCCCATACGCGCCACAACTTCCTCGGCGTGGGGACGAACCTGCCCGGTAAGCTGGGCAAGCGCATCACCATCGGCCTGTACCACATCGCGCAGAAGCTCTTCAAGTTCAATTAGGGTTTGGGGGAGCGCACGGCTGGGCGTCTGAGGAGAGGCGCATCCGGGCCGCGCGCTTTCTTTATAGATTGCTGGGAAAGAAGAAGCCCCGCCTCGTCGCAGCTGAGACGCGCGACGAGGCGGGGCTTTGTGATGCTGGGGGCATGTGCGATAGGGCTTTGTGGTGCAGGGCGCAGGCGTGATGGGGCTTTGTGGTGCCGGGGCTTGCGAGGTGGGGCTCCATGCGTTACCGCGCGTTCTCATCAGGCGCGCCGGGACTAGCGCGGTGCGGCCGCAGGACGGGCGCAAGGCTTCTCGCCGCCCGTTTGGCTGCTTACTGCAGGCCCAGGCCCTTCAGCTCGTGGTACAGCCGCGAGATGGGCAGACCCACCACGGTATAGAAGTCGCCCTCAATCCCACGCACGAAGAGCCGGCCCGTGCCCTGGACGCCGTAGGCGCCGGCCTTGTCCATGGGCTCGCCGCTTGCGACGTAGGCGTCGATCTCCTCGTCGGTCATCTCCCAGAAGGTGACGCGGGCGGTCTGCGAAAAGCCGAGCACCTCGCTGCCGTCGCGCTGCACGCTTACGCCGGTGGTGACCTCGTGCGTCTTGCCGGAAAGCCGCGCCAGCATTGCCTTGGCGTCCTGCGCGTCGGCGGGCTTTCCCAGCACCTGTCCGTCGAGGTTCACCACAGTGTCCGAGCCGATGACAAGCTCGCCCGCCTCAGCTTGTGCGGCGACGGCGAACGCCTTGTGGTACGCCAGGAGATGCGGCAGCTCGTGTGGGTCGGGCGTGGAGACGCTGGCCTCATCGAAGTCGCTCGTGAGGCAGCGGAAGTCGTAGCCAGCGTCTGCCATAAGCTCGCGGCGGCGCGGGGATTTTGAGGCGAGAATCATGCGTGGGCGCTCCTAGCGACGCTTCAGGATGGTGACGTTCTCCACGTGGAAGGTCTGCGGGAAGAGGTCGACCGGCGTGACGGACTCAATGTCGAGTGCACCGAGCTCCCTGAAGATGGCCAGGTCGCGGGCGAGGGTGGCAGGGTCGCACGACACGTAGGCCACGGCGCGCGCAGGGCTTTCGGAGATGGCCTCCACCACGGAGCGCTCCAGGCCCGCGCGGGGCGGGTCCACCACGATGACGTCGGCGTCTTCCAGGCAGTCGAGCTGGCGGGCCGCGTCGTCGCCGATGGCATCCACCACATCGACCAGCTTGGCGTTCTCCAGGTTCTTGGTGAGGTCGCGCACGGCGGGGCCGTAGCTCTCCACGGCGATGACGCCGCCCGTGGCCTTGCGCGCGAGGGGCAGCGTGAAGGTGCCCGCGCCGCAATACAGGTCGCAGGCCACCTCGTCCTCCTCGATGGCGAGGCCCTCAAGCACCAGCTCGATGAGCTTCTCGGCGCCGGGGGTGTTCACCTGGAAGAACGACGGGGCCGACAGGCGCATCGTCTCGCCGGCCAGGCGCTCCTCCCAGAAGCTGCGGCCCTCAAGGCGCTCGATGCCGGCGATCTTGCGGGCACCGCCCTTCTCCTTGGTCATGACGCGCGTGATGGCGGTGGGGGAGGCGGCGTCCATGAGGACCTTAGCGATTTCGTTGCGCGGGAAGGCCGCCGGGTCGGTCCACAGGGCGATCTCCACCTGGCGGGTGCGCTCGCTCACGCGGATGCCCACGCGCTCAAGGCCCAGGTCGCGCGAGCCCGCGAAGTAGTTGAGCGCGCCGGCCACCGACTTTACGAGCTTCTGGCCGCCCTTGGCCATGAGCGGGCACTTGTCCACGGCAACGACCTTGCTCGCGTCGAACTTGGAGTGCATGCCCAGGCGGGTCCGCCCGTTCTGCTCGACGCAGGCGAGCTCCACTTTGTTGCGGTAGGCCCAGCCCTCGCTGGGGGCCGCGACCTGGCCCACGTGCTCCTCGGCCCACGCGGCGTCGAACTTGCCGATGCGCACGAGCGCGTCCACCACGTTCTTGCGCTTGGCCTGGCGCTGGGCGTCCAGGGACACCTCGGCCCACGGGCAGCCGCCGCAGACCGAGGAGTACGGGCACTTGGAAGGGACGCGGGCGGGGGAGGGTTCAAGCACCGAAGTCACGCGCGCCTTGGAGAACGTCTTGCCGTCTGAGGTCAGCTCGGCCTCGACCACGTCGCCGGGGACGCCGCCCGCCACGAACACCGTCTTGCCTTGGTCGTCGTGGGCCACCGCATCGGCCCCATAGCACAGCGCTTCAATCTTGAGTTGCATTCCCTGCCCCGCCCGTCATTAGGTACAAAGGTTGTTACTTGCCGCCGAATAGTACCTTAAAGCCGGCCTTGATGAGCGCCCAGCCCGTGGCTCTGCGGCCTTTCTGCTTAATCATGAGCTGCAGGTGCTCTTCGGGCGTCACCTCGTCGCTCACGTCCTTGGCGTAGTCGATGGGCTTGGCCTCGACCTCCACGGCGGCGCTCTTCGGCTCGGCCTTGGGCGCAGGCGTAGGCTCTACCTGAGACTGAGGCTTCGGCTCGCTCGGGGCCTCGGCGGGCTGGGCGGACGTTGCGACTGCAGCGGGCTGCGCCTGCACCTTGGGTGCCTCTGCCTGGGGCTTCGGTGCAGGCGTGGGCTCGACGGGCTTCACCTGTGCGGGGGCGGCAGCCTCAACCTCAGCCTGAGGCTCGGCGGCCACAGCTGCGTGCTCGGGCTCGCCAGTGGGAACCTCGCGCTTGCGGGCCGCCTTTGCGGCGTGCGCGCGCTCCTCAAGGGCGGCCTCGTGCTCGTCGATGGCGCGCTGGGCGAAGAACTCCTGGGCGCACACGAGCTTGTCGCCGGGGTGCACGGGCACATGGGCGTGCTCGCCTTCAGCGGTGAGGATGCGCGCCTTGGTGTTGTCATGCATCTGCACGTCGATGTCGGCCGCCACGCGCTGGCGCAGCTTCGGGTCGAGCAGGGGGTAGGCGATCTCCACGCGGTGCTCGGTGTTGCGGGTCATCATGTCGGCGGAGCTCAGGTAGATGACGTCCTTGTCCACGCCGAACATGTACACGCGGGCGTGCTCGAGCCAGCGGCCCACGATGCAGCGCACGGTGACGTTCTCCGTCTTGCCGGGCACGCCGGGCAGCAGGCACGAGATGCCGCGCACGATGAGGTCCACCTTCACGCCCGCGCAGCTTGCCTCGCTGATCTTGTCGATGACCTCGCGGTCGGTGATAGAGTTCATCTTGAACCAGACATGGGCCTCCTCGCCGCAACGCGCCTTGGCGATCTCGCGGTCGATGCCCTTCATGATGAGGGGCTTGAGGCCCACCGGCGCCACGCCCAGGTAGCTGTAGTCGCCGTTGAGGTTGCCGATCTGCATGTTGCGGAAGAAGCGGTTCGCGTCCTCGCCGATGCGCGGGTCGGCCGTCATGTAGGAGTAGTCGGCGTACAGGCCGGCGGTCTTCTCGTTGTAGTTGCCGGTGCCCAGCTGCGTGATGCGGATGACCTCGCCGGCGCGCTTGCGGGTGATCTGGCAGATCTTGGAGTGCACCTTGAAGCCCGACGAGCCGTAGAGCACCGTGCAGCCGGCGTCTTCCATGCGCTCGGCCCACTCGATGTTGTTCTCCTCGTCGAAGCGGGCCCTCAGCTCCATGACCACGGTGACGTCCACGCCGTTCTCAGCCGCCGCGATGAGCGACTCGCAGAGCTTGGACTTCTTCGCCACGCGGTAGAGCGTGATCTTGATCTGCACCACGTCGGGGTCGTTGGCCGACTCGCGCAGCAGGCGCAGGAACGGCTCCATCGATTCATATGGATAGAAGAGCAGCAGGTCGTGGTCCTCGATCTGCTCGTGCATGGGGCGCGTGGGGTCCACGCATCCCGGCGCCTGGGGGCTGAAGCGCGGGTAGGTGAGCTCCTGGGCCAGGCCCTGCGACACCTTGCCCTCAAGCGAGAAGGCGAAGTCGCCCATGCGCAGCGGGCTCGTCACGTAGAACACCTGCCGGTCGCTCAGCTCCAGCGACTTGCGCATGAACTTCACGAGCGGCTTGCTGAACTTGCCCTGCACCTCCAGGCGCACGGGGTTCAGGCGCAGGCGCTGCTTGAGGACCTTCTTGATGTGCTGGCGGTAGTCGTCCTCGAGGTCGAAGGCCCCCTCGTCGGGGTCGATGTCGCCGTTGCGCGTGACGCGGATCACGGCGCGCTCGGAGGTGTGGAAGTCGCCGAAGAGCTTGTCGGCGAAGGCGAGGATGACGTCTTCGAGCAGGGTGTAGCGCAGCGTGTGCACGTCGTGCTTGATCTGCACGAAGCGCGACAGCGACGAGGGCACCTCGACGATGCCCAGAAGGCCCGTCTCCACGGCGTTGGCCAGGTTGAACACGGCGTAGAGCGTGTCGTTGTGCAGGTTGGGGAAGGGGTGGCGCGGGTCGACGATCTGCGGGGAGGCCACGGGGAGCACCTCGTCGTGGTAGAAGGCCTCCAGGACCTTGCGGTCCTCGGGGGTGTAGTCCTTCCACTGCACGCGCACGATGCCGTGCTCGCGCATCTCGGCCTCAAGGCTGCTCACGACCTCGTCGTGGCGCACGATGTAGCTGGGGAGCACCTCGTAGACGGCCTCGAGCTGCTCGGCGGGCGTCTGGTTCGACTTGTTGTCGATGGGCTGGAACTCCAGGCTCGCCAGCTCCGAGAGGCTGCCCAGGCGGATCATCACGAACTCGTCGAGGTTGCTCTCGAAGATGGACGCCATCTTGAAGCGCTCGAACAGGGGAACCTGCTTGTCCGTGGCCTCCTCCAGCACGCGCTGGTCGAACTGCAGCCACGACAGCTCGCGGTTCTGGGTGTAGGAGAAGTCGTAGCCGCTCTTCGCGGCGACGGCGCCCGCCTGTGCCTGTTTGGGCTTGTGTTCCTTCGTCGTAGCCATGGTGTCCTCCTAAGCCTTAAAGGCCGTTGTGTGTGGTCGCGTCGGGGATGGCATATCCCAGCACGCGGTTGAGCAGGTAACCCTCGCGGATGCCCGAGTCGTGCACGACGAGCTGCTCCACCTCGAAGTTCTCGGCGATCGCTTGGATGGCGAGCAGGCCGGGCGTGAAGGTGTGGATGCGCTCGGGCACCTCGTGGAGCAGCTCGCGAAACGCCACCTTGGGCTTCTTCAGCACGCGCGAGACGATCTGGTCGAGCTCGGCCTTCGTGACGGGCTGACCGGGGTAGGCCGGGGGCATCCACACGTCGCGCATCTTGCGCATGGCGCGGGCCGAGCCGCCGATGCACGACGCGCACGCCACCTTGCGCGCCCCCAGGGCCTTGCGCACGCGCTTGGCCACCGCGTCGTGGATGCGCTGGGCCTCCTCGGGGGTGGGCAGCACCTCGCCCACGTACTTCTCGAAGAGCGAGAGCGACCCCAAGGGCACGCTCGTGCCGTCTTGCGCCAGGCCGTCCTCGTAGAGGAGCACCTCGCTGGAGCCGCCGCCCACGTCTATCTGCACGCCCGAGGCACGGCCCGAGTGCCACAGCGCTCCGACGAAGCCCAGGCGCGCCTCGTCGATGCCGCTCAGCACCTCCACGCGCACCCCGCAGCGTCGCTCCACCTCGTCGATGACCTCGTCGCGGTTGGTGGAGTTGCGCACGGCCGCCGTGGCGAAGCAGGCGAAGTGGTTCATCTCCACGAAGCGCCCCGCCGCCCGGCGGTACTCGTCGATGGTCTCCACGAGCGAGTCGATGCCCTCGCGGTACATCGCGCCCGTGGCGGGGTCGATGCGGCTCGCAAGGCTGAGCTGCTTTTTGAGCTTGAAGAACGGCTGGAACTCACGACTGGCGGGGTCGCAGTCGTACACCGTCATCCTGACGGAGTTCGAGCCAATGTCTACGATTCCCTCGAGCATGCAACGGGCCCCCAATGCTGTCTCGCTCGGCGCTATCATCGTGAAACCCTTTGATTCTAGACCTCATACGCGCGCAGCCCGCCGCCATGTTTGATAAATTCCTGCAAAGGGTTTAGCTGGGTTTCAGATTTCGGTGATTGGGGTGGGCGTTGCCTGCTGAATATCTGTTGTGCGCCCGGCCCGGGCTCATCGCGGGCCTGGGCGCATGTAGAGTGTCTGGCCGCGCGCCGTTGCGGGGCCAGGGGTGCCTTGACGCGCGCGATTCCGCTTTTGTGAGGAGCTGCGAGATGACTGAAGAAGAGACGGGCCGCGGTCCAGCCGCCGAGGGCCAGGCCGTCAACGAAACCTCCGCCGCCGACGTGCAGGCGGGCCGCGAGGCCCTCGCCGCCGACGCGAAGGCTGCCGACGAGCCCGCCAAGGCCCGCGAGAGGGCTGGCCGCGCCGATGCGGCGGGGCAGGCTAGCGGCGCCGCCGTCAGCCGCAGGGGCTTCGTGATCGGCGGCGCCGTCCTGGGCGTGGCGGCGCTGGCGGGCCTGGGCTATGCGGCCTTCGTCTCGTGCAACGCCCAGGCGACGGGACAGCTCACGGGTGCCGCCGGCGACGCGGCGCAGGGCTTTCTGGACAGCGTGACCCAGGTGGGCCGCGACGTGCAGGCGCGCGCGGCGGCAGGGGAGGGCATCGTCACCGGCACCGTCTGCATCGACGCCGGCCACGGCGGCGGCTCCGACCTCACGCTCACGCCCATCGGCCCGGGCTCCTCGGACATGCAGTACGTCGAGCCGGGCGGCACCTCGGGCGTGGTGACGGGCGTGGAGGAGTCTGCCGTCACCCTGGCGGTGGCGCTTCTTCTGCGCGACAAGCTGCGCGACCAGGGCATCACGGTGGTCATGGTGCGCGAGGACGACTCGCGGTGCTATTCCAGCGAGGAGCGCGCCGAGATCGCCAACTCCTGCAACGCCGATATCTTCTTGCGCCTGCACTGTGACGGCTCGGACTCCTCCGAGCCCAGCGGTTTCTCCACGCTGATTCCCGGGTACAACGACTGGACGGCCGACATCGTGGACTCCAGCGCCCAGGCCGCCTACCTCATGCACCCCATCATCGTGTCCGAGACGGGCGCCCGAGACGCTGGCATTGTGGAGAGGACGGACCTGGCAGGTTTCAACTTCTGCAAGGTGCCGGTGGTGCTCTTCGAGATGGGTTTCATGAGCAACCCCGAGGAAGACCAGCGTCTGTGCAGCTCAGAGTACCAGGAGACGCTTGCCCAGGCCATCTGCGACGCCACGGTGGCCTATCTTGAATCCAAGGCCGAATAGGGTCTGCGCGGCCTTATGCCCTGGCTATTTGATATGATGTGCGCGAGTCGTCCAACCGGATATACGAAGCTTTAACGAACTAGAAGGTAGGAGGCATCACAGATGAAGTGTTCAGTTTGCGGTACCGAGTGCGCGGACTCCACGCGCTATTGCCCCACGTGCGGCACGCCTCTCCAGAGCGCCCCTCAGACCCAGGCCGCGCCCGTCCAGCAGAATTCCTATGCCCCGGCGGCCCACTACGCGCCCCAGGCCCAGCCCTCGCAGCCGTTCCCCGCGCAGCAGGCTTATGAGCCCACCCGGCAGATGCCGCCCTATCAGCAGCCCTCGGGCCAGTTTCCGCGCGCCGGCGTCAGCACCGAGTTCCAGGCGGTGCCCGTCAACTCCGCCGTGCCCGGGCGCAGCGTGGACATGAGCGCGGCCACCAAGTCGCCCAAGTGGCCCATCATCCTCATCGCCGTGCTCGTCGTGGTCATCGCAGCGCTCGTGCTCGTCATCCTGCACCCCTGGGACAGCGGCGCGCAGTCCGGCACGGCCGACGTGGTGGGCGGCAGCGTCGTGGTGACCTCGAGCGGCGACGGCTCTGCGACGCAGGGTACCACCGGCACCGACGCCGGCCAGGCCACCGGCACCGTGGGCGAGCAGACCGCTGCCCAGCCCGCCGCCACGACCACCACGCAGGCCGACGCGTACGCGCAGCTCAGCGCCTCTTACGACCAGCTCGACGGCTTCCACAACCAGATCAGCTCCATCGCGTCGGACTTCTCCGACAACGTGGGCGTCAACGACCTGACCGACATCCGCAACCGCGCCGCCGACCTGCAGCAGCAGATCGAGTCGGCCCGCTCCACCCTGCAGGCCATATCCGTGCAGGACGGCACCGCCTACGCCCAGTCCAAGGCTGCTATCGACAACCTCTACAACGACCTCGTGATGCGCATCTCCGTGCTCGTTGAGGCTTGCGACGCCCAGATGTCGGGTGGCGATTGGTCGACGCCCCTGACGCGCGACAACGGCGCCGCCGATGAGCACGGCCACACCAACAAGTACCTCATCGACTACGAGACGAACTACGCCGCTGCCAAGCCTACGCAGGCATAAGCGCTCTGCTGTAATTTCTATAAAGCCCCTCAGGGAGAGCCTGTCGCAACGTACAATGAACGACCGGCTCCCCTTGAGGGCTTGCCGTTTTTGATGTGCTTACCTTAAAGGAGAGCGTTATGGCCACCTACACTCCCGAGTATCAGCCCCAGGGCGACGAGGTCGCCGTCGTAGAGACGTCCAAGGGCACCATCCGCGCCAAGCTCGACGCTGCTGGCGCCCCCATCCATGTGGCCAACTTCTGCGAGCTTGCCCAGAAGGGCTTTTACAACGGGGTGAAGTTCCATCGCTATGTGCCCAACTTCGTCATCCAGGGCGGCGACCCCAACACGCGCGACATGACGCCGCAGGAGGTCATCCGCGGCGGCAAGCCGGGCTGCGGCCGCCCCGGCACGGGCGGGCCCGGCTACTGCATCAAGGCCGAGTACAAGACCAACCCCAACAACAGCCATGAGGACGGCGCGCTTGCCATGGCGCGTTCGCAGGCTCCCGACTCGGCCGGCTCGCAGTTCTACTTCTGCCTGGGCGCCCAGCACTTCCTCGACCCCAACTACACCGTCTTCGGCCAGACCGTCGAGGGTCTCGACGTCATCTCGCAGCTGCGCGTCGGCGACGAGATCGTGAGCGTCACCATCGAGCACGACCAGGCCTAAGGCCTTACGCCCCCAGCACATCCCAGAACTACCTACGAGGAGCATCACCGTTGGACATCACGACCTTCAACAGGGCTAAGCAGGCCTATGACGCAAAGGACTGGCAGAGCGCGGTGGTGCTCTTCTCCCAGTGCGGCACCGGACAGGGCACGGGCGAGGCCTGCCATCTGTGCGGCAACGCCCTCATGCGCATCGGTCGCGTGCAGGAGGCCACGCAGGCGTATCGCGCCGCGTTGAGCGACCCCTCGTACGGCAACCAGGGCGCGGTCTACACCAACCTCGGCAAGGCACAGATGGCTTTGGGCGACCTGCGCGGCGCCATCGACTCACTGCGCCATGCGCTGGCCGACCCGAACTATCGCGGCGCCTACAAGGCGCATATGGCCTTGGGCGACGCCTACTCCAAGCTCGCCGACTCGCGCAACGCCGGCACCTCGTATCGTCAGGCGGCCTTGGACCCCAACAACCCCGAGCCGGCCAAGGCCCTCATCAACCTGGGCGTGAGCTTCATGCAGATGCGCCGCCCGGCCGACGCTGCGGAGGCCTACCGCACGGCCGTGGACTTCGCCTCAAACGACCAGGAGCGCTCGCTCATCCTTGCCAACCTGGGCCAGGCCTACGTGGCGTCGAACCGCATGCTCGAGGCCGTGAGCGCCTTCCAGGCCGCGACGGCCACGGGCTACCAGCTCCCCGCAGCCGCGCAGGTGGACTACTCCCGCGCCACCCAGGCCGTCCAGGCCATGGGCGGCGGCTCGGCCTACCCGGAGATGTCCGGCGGCGTGCCCGTGAACCCCACCTACGACCCCGTCGGCGGTACGGGCGACGTGCTTCCCAACGCCGAGGACTCTGGCTTCTTCAACATCTCCGAGGCCGACATCATGGCTGACCAGAAGCGCCGCGAGGCCTACGACGCCGCGAAGTCTCATCGCGGCCTCAAGAAGGCCCTCATCGTGCTGCTCATCCTCGTCATCATTGTGGGCGGCGCGGCCGGCGCCTATGTGAGCGGCTTTGGCCTGCCCACCCGCGAGGGCGCCATCGAGACCGTGTTCAGCGCGGCCGCAAACGGCGAGGACGCGGCGGGCGCATGGTCGAGCAGCGTGACTGCCGCCGCCCGTACCCAGGCCATGAGCGAGATCGAGGGCACAGCCTCCGTCACCGTTATCGGCATGGACTCTTCGCTCAACGACGCCGTGGCCATCGTCCAGAACACCCTGGCCCAGGGCGGCACGCTCACCTACCGTGTGAGCCTGGTGCGCGAGCTCATCAGCTGGAAGGTGACCAACGTCGAGCGCGTCATCTCCTCCGAGACCGACGCCACCTACACGAGCGCCCTTTCGGGCGAGGCCACCGCGACCCAGGAGCAGGTCGCCACCGCCTAGTCGGCTGACCGGCTTGCGCCTGACGCAATCCGCCCAACCCCTTAGTTCTCTTCCTGCGCCGAGCGCAGAGTGAGTTGCACTGCCAAGTAATGTGTCCCATCAGTCGAAAGGAACCATCCATGATCGAGAAGACCTACATCATGATCAAGCCCGACGCCGTGGCCAACCGTCACATCGGCGAGATCGTCAACCGCATCGAGCGCTCCGGCCTCACCATCGAGCGCATGGTTCTCGAGATGGTTACCCCCGAGCAGGCCGAGGCCAACTACGCTGAGCACAAGGGCAAGCCCTTCTACGACGGCCTCGTGTCCTACATCACAAGCGGCCCCGTCGTGAAGATGGTCATCTCCGGCGAGAACGCCGTGGCCAACATGCGTCGCCTCATGGGCGCCACCGACTGCTCCAAGGCCGAGCCCGGCACCATTCGCGGCGACTTCGGCCTGAGCGTCGACCGCAACGTCATCCACGGCTCTGACTCCCCGGCTTCCGCCGAGCGCGAGATCGGCATCTTCTTCCAGGCCTAAGCTGCCCGGAAGCCCTGCTTTTCTGACTGCTGTGGTTGTTGAGCCCATCGCGCTTCGGCGCGATGGGCCTTCTTTTCGATTGGTATGCGCATGTCGTTTCTAGACAACATCATGGGCGGCCGCAAGGCCGGCCTGGCAATCGATTTGGGTACCGCGAACACGCTTGTTGCCACGCGCGAGGCCGGGATCATCATCAACGAGCCTTCGGTGGTGGCCATCGACCGTGACAAGAATCGTGTCCTGGCGGTCGGCGCCGACGCCAAGCGCATGCTTGGGCGCACGCCCGACAACATCGATGCCATCCGTCCTATGAAGGACGGCGTGATCGCTGACTTCGACGTCACCGAGGCCATGCTGCGCTACTTCATCGGAAAGGCCACCGGCGACAGGAAGGGCCTGTTCGCCGCCCGCCCGCGCGTGGTCATCGGCATCCCAAGCGGCGCGACCTCCGTGGAGAAGCGCGCCGTCTTCGAGGCGGCCGTGCAGGCGGGCGCCAGCCAGGCCTTCCTCATCGAGGAGCCCATGGCCGCCGCCATCGGCGCCGACCTGCCCGTCGAGGAGCCCACGGCCTCCATGGTCGTGGACATCGGCGGCGGCACCGCCGAGGTGGCCGTCATCTCCATGGGCGGCATCGTCGTGTCGCAATCTGTGCGCGTGGGCGGCAACGCCTTCGACCGGGCCGTCTTGGAGATGGTGAAGGAGACCTACGGCCTCACCATCGGCGAGCGCACGGCCGAGATCATCAAGATCAAGGTCGGCTCCGCCGCACCCCTGGAGCGCGAGCTTGACGTGGAGGTCAACGGGCGCGACACCGTTTCCGGCATGCCCAAGAAGGTGCGCATAGAGTCCGAGGAGGTACGCCGCTCGCTGCAGAAGCCCATCTCCGAGATCGTGAAGGCGGTGCGCGACGTGCTCGACGTCACGCCGCCCGACCTCGCCAGCGACATCATGTATTACGGCATCCTCCTTACGGGTGGCGCGGGCATGCTGCGCGGCCTGGACCAGCGCCTGCGCGAGGAGACCGGCGTTCCCGTCAACGTGTCGCCCACCGCGCTTGAGAACGTGGTGAAGGGATGCATGGCCGTGCTCGACGCCAACGCCCTCGCCGGTTCCTATACGCAGGCGAGCGCTTAGGGGCGCGGCGGTGCAGGCCCGAGTGAAAGAGCGGCCGGTTTCTCTGGGTGAGTCGCGCGCCCGCAAGGGCGGTTTCAAGACGCTCGTCGTCTGCGTGTGCGTCTCCGCCCTTGTGATGACCGTTTACGCGCAGGAGGGGGAGGCGGGCCCGCTCCATATGCTGCGTTCGGGAGTCCAGAGCCTCGCGGCTCCCTTCCAAAACCTCGGCTCCACCATCGAACAGCCTTTCGACACGCTGCTGCGCACTTTCGAGGACGCAAACGCCGACACGGAGACGCTCACCGAGCTTCGCAACCGAAACGCCCAGCTTGTGGCCCAGCTCAGCGAGCTGCAGGTGTACAAGCAGGAAAACGAGAACCTCAAGGCGATGCTCGACCTCTCCTCCACGTATGGTACGACCGGCATCGCCGCCCAGGTCATCGGCGGCTCCCAGGACAGCTGGACCGACACGGTGGTCATCGACTGCGGCTCCGAGGCCGGCGTCGCGCTCGACATGCCCGTGACCGACGGCAGCTGCCTTGTGGGGCAGGTCTGCGCGGTGAGCGCCACCAGCGCTACGGTGCGCCTCGTGAACGACCCGTCGTTTGCGGCAAGCGTGGCCGTGGGGGAGTCGGGGGCAACGGGCATCGTGAGCGTCTCGGCCGACTCCACCGTGCGCGTGGAGTACGTCTCCACATCGGCCCAGGTCAGCGTGGGCGACACCGTGGTCACCTCGGGGTTGAGCGACGTCTACCCGAAGGGGCTTGTGGTGGGCACGGTCGCCAGCGTGAGCTCCGAGGCCTCCTCGATGTACTACGACATCGTGGTTACCCCGCTCTATAGCGTGGCGAACGCCTCTCAGGTGTACGTCATCACCTCGTTCAACGACCAGGCCGCCGACCAGTCCGCGCAGGACGCGCAAGGGGGCGACCAGTGATGCAGCTGTCTCGCGACGACTCCCGCAAGGCCGACGTGCTGCCATGCGCCCTCGTGGTGCTTGTGTGCGCGCTGGCCCAGCTCGTTTTGGGCGGGCGGATCGACCTCCTCGGCGCGACGCCCAACTTCCTTCTGTGCGCCGTGTTCTTCGTGGCCCTCAGGGCGGGGCGCCGTGCTGGCGTCGTCGCAGGCTTTGTCCTGGGGCTTTTCTTCGACCTCCTCGGTTCGGGCACGCTGGGGCTCTCCTCGCTTGTGGGCTGCGTGTTCGGATACGTGTGCGCCTGCATGGGGGCGGCGGCGCTCCTGGGCAACCCCCTGCGTGCAAGTGGCCGCTTCCTGGCCTGCTCGCTGGGGTATAACGCCGCGCGATATGCGCTCATGGTGTTCCTGGGTGTTCAGTCGGGCTTGGGCATAGCGGCCCTTGGTCGCATCGCGCTCGGATCCGTCCTGGACACCCTGGTGACGCTCGTCGTCTGCTTTGTCTATGCGAGGTTCTCGCGCACGAGGGCCTCTCGCTTGCAGCTCTAGGCCAGCGCCGCCAAGGCGCCCCCGCGCCGTATGCCCCCTGGCCCGTGCGCCCGCTTGCTTGAAAGGAGGTCCTTCGCCCATGTGGCTTGTGCTCAGCGTCGTCATCGCCGTGCTCGTCGTGGTCGCGCTCGTGGTCGCCGTCTTGGCGTATCGTCGCATGCGCAAGGAGGGGCCTACGCTTTCAGGCGGCCTGCGCTTCCATTTCACCTCGGGACGCGCCCCCATCCGGCCCGCTGAGCCGCTCGACGCCTCCGGGCAGGTGAACATGCGCAGGCGCACGGCCATCTTCTCGGCCCTGGCGGGCACCGCCTTCGGTGTGCTTCTGCTGCGCCTGTGGGGCATGCAGGTCATCTCGGAGAAGACGTACTCAGAGCAGGCATCGTCCAACAGCACCTCGACGGTGTCGCTGCGAGCCACGCGCGGGCGCATTCTTGACCGCAACGGCAACGTGCTCGTGGACAACCGCGCGTGCATGGCGCTCGTGGCCGAGAAGGACGTGGCCGACGACACGCGCGTCGTGCGCAGGCTGGCCAACCTGCTCGGCATGCCCGATATGGCCGTGCGCCGCAACATCCAGAGCGCCACCGACGGCGCGCAGTCGCTGCGCACGGTCATGATCGACGTTCCCCAGAGCGCCGTGAGCTACGTGGCCGAGCATCCCGGGCAGTTCCCGGGCGTCTCCATCGAGTCGCGCACGGTGAGGACCTACCCCTACGGCACGCTGGCGTGCCACCTGCTGGGCTACACGGGCACCATCTCCAGCGAGGAGCTTCAGGCATACAACGCCGACGAGGACAGCCAGCTCACCTACCAGTCCGGCGACATCGTGGGCAAGTCGGGGGTGGAGTACCAGTACGAGTCGGTGCTGCAGGGCGTGCGCGGCACGAGGGGCGTGTACGTGAACGTGTCGGGCGACGTGCTCGGCGTGGCGTACGAGGTGGACCCCGAGCCGGGCAGCGACATCCGTCTCACCATCGACGCCAACGTGCAGGCGGCGGCCGAGTCGGCGCTCCAGCTCGGCATCGAGGCCGGCGAGTACCTCCACTACAAGCCCACGGGCGCGGCGTGCGTCTGCATGAACTGCAAGACGGGCGAGGTCCTGGCCCTGGCGAGCTACCCGAGCTACGACCCCTCGGCGTTCATCGGCGGCATCTCCACCGACGCCTGGGCGCAGCTCATCGCCGAGGGCGCCAACACGCCCTTGCTCAACCGCGCCATCAACGGCCAGTACCCCAGCGCCTCCACCATCAAGCCCTTCACCTCGTGCGCCGCGCTCGAGTACGGCATGACCAACACCGAGAACTACGTGGAGTGCACCGGCTACTGGACGGGCCTGGGCGAGCAGTACGGCATGCACTGCTGGAACCACAGCGGTCACGGCTGGATGAACCTCTACGAGGGCATCACCAACTCCTGCGACACGGTGTTCTACGAGATAGCCAAGTCGTTCTACTACTCCGACTTTCCCGAGGGCATCCAGGAGATGTTTCGCCGCTGGGGAATCGGCTCGGCCACGGGCATCGACCTGCCGGCCGAGTCCGACGGCCGCGTGCCCGACTCGGAGTGGAAGTGGAACCACTACACCTGGGCCGCGGACTCCGACCGCGCCTGGCAGGGCGGCGACACGGCCAACATCGCCATCGGCCAGGGCGACATCCTCGTGACGCCCCTGCAGATGTGCTACGCCTACTGCGGCCTGGTCAACGGCGGCGTGGAGATGTGGCCGCACGTCCTGCTCGACGTCTTGTCCAACCAGACGCAGGAGACGGTCATCTCCGCAAGCCAGAAGGTGTCCCAGCAGGTGAGCGTCTCGCAGGACATCCTCACGTTCGTGAACTCCGCCCTGTACGGCGTGGTGAACGAGACGTACATCTCCGATTACTTCCAGGGGATGCCCGTGTCGGTCATCGGCAAGTCGGGCACGGGCGAGGCCGGCGACGACGATGACAACCCCCATGCGTGGTTCTGCGCGGCGGCGCCTGCCGAGGACCCGACGTACGTGGTGGCCGCCATCGTGGAGCACGGAGGCGGCGGCGGCTATGTGGCCACCAACGTCTGCCGCGGGGTGCTCGGCGCCATCTACGGCGTTGAGATGACCGACCCCATCTCGATCCTGTCGAGCCGCGAGGTCTCTACCGAGCAGGTGATGGACTGATGCAGCTGTTCAAGAAGGGGCGCCGGCCCCTCGGCCCTTCATATGCGTCCGCGTCGATGTCGCAGGGCTTCTTCGCCCAGTTGAGCTGGCCGGTCGCCCTGGCAACCGCGGCGCTCGTCGCGTACGGCCTCATCGTGGTGTACTCGGCGTCGCTCAGCATCTCGGCCGCCTCGCCCGCCCGCCAGGCCCTGGGCGTGGGGATCGGCGTGGTGCTCGGGCTTGCGATGTACCGCTTCGACATGCGCCGCCTGGCCAACTACGCAACCGCGCTCTTCATCATCGACTGCCTGCTCATGCTCGCCCCGCTCGTGCCGTTCCTGTCGTACAACGCCAACGGCCTCACGGGCTGGGTCAAGGTGCCCCTCGTGGGACTCACGTTTCAGACCTCCGAGCTCGCCAAGCCCATCACGGTTATGCTCATGGCCTCGCTGGGGGCGCGCTACAACGGCAGGGTCACGAGCCTGCGCGACTACCTCAAGCTCTGCGCCGTGCTGGCCGTGCCCTTCCTGCTCATTCTCTTGCAGCCCGACCTGGGAACGGGCCTGGTTGTGCTCGTGTCGGGCGCGGTGGTCATCGTGATGTCCGGCCCCAAGCGCTCGTGGATCCTCGCCACCATCGCGTTGCTCGTGGGCCTTGTGGCGCTCGTGCTCCTGACCGACGGCCTCATCGACTCCACCCTGGGCGACGACCACTCGCTGCTCAAGGACTACCAGATGAACCGCCTGCTCGTCTTTCTCAACCCCGACTCCGACACCACCAACGCCGGCTACAACCTGCGGCAGGCCATGATCGCCGTGGGCTCGGGCGGGCTGTTCGGCAAGGGTCTGGGCAATGCCACCCAGGCCGGGTCGGGCTTTCTGCCCGAGGCTCACACCGACTTCGCGTTTGCGCTTTTGAGCGAGCAGTTCGGCTTTGTGGGGGCGGCCGCGCTCATCGCGCTGTACGCTGTGCTCGTGTTCGGCGCCATCCGCCTGGCGCATCGCTGTGATTCGCTTTTTGCAAAACTCACGCTTCTTGGCATCGCGGCCATGTGGACGTTCCAGATTTTTGAGAACATCGGCATGTGCCTGTCGCTCATGCCCATCACGGGCATCCCGTTGCCCTTTATCAGCTTCGGCTCGTCGTCGATGATCGTCCAGCTGCTCACGGTGGGAATCGTGCTGTCGGCGGGCGCCCATGACGCGCGTGCGGACAAGCGTACGTACCGCTCGACCTTGTAGGATGGAGTGAGCTGCCTGTGAACCTTGCCTTTCAGGCTGCCAAAGGCGCCTTCAAAGCCCGCAGCGAGGTGAAGTCGTCTGTCGCGCAGACGGTGCGCCTGAGCGTCGCGGTCGCGTGCGACTGCGACCGCGAGCTCGCCCGGGCCGCGCGGAGCGCCCTGCGCCCCAAGACGGCCGCGGTCAGGCTCTACGTGGCCGGCATCACCGACCAGGGCGCGCTTCCCGCCGTCCACGCCATGACCGACGCCGCCGTGCTTATCGCGGGCACGGACGCCTGCGCCATCGCCGACCTCTACCGCGCCTATCGCGAGAGGCGCATCCCGTGCCTGGTCGTGCTCGGTCTCGAGGCGGCCTCCGAGTGCGCCCGCGAGTTTATGGCGCGGGAGGTGCAGACCGCCGACATGGTGGCCTGCGACGCCGAGAGCCTGCCCGTGGCGCTGGGGGCGTGGCTCCTGGAGGCCCTGCCCGATTCCGAGATGGCCCTGGGCACCTCGCTTTCGTGCTGCCAAGACGCCCAGGCGCGCCGCGTGGTGGGCGAGGCCGTGCGCAACAACGCCCTCGTGGGGGCGCTGACCTTCCTCAAGGGGGCCGACACGCCGGCCATGCTCGCCTGCGAGGTCGCCATGCTCTTCAAGCTCGCCGGCGTCTACGGCGTGGGCCTGGGCCGCGAGCGCGTGGCCGAGGTCGCCGCCCTCGTGGCGTACTCGGTGGCGTGCAAGCAGGTGGCGGCCCTGGTGCTTCGCGCCCCGTTGCCCGCTTGCGTCGTGAAGTCGGCCGTGGCGGCGCTCGCCACCTGGCTGTGCGGCGAGTTCGCACGCCAGCGCATGTCCGGACTTGCCCAGACCAGCCCTGCGACTCAGCAGACCCAAGGAGACGCCCGATGATCACCCTGCGCGACCATATCGACCTGTGGGAGCGCGTCGAGCCCCTGCTCGACCTCGTGGAGAAGCCCGCGCGCTACATCGACCATGAGTTCGGCGCCGTGCGCGACCCCGAGTCGCCCTTCCGCTGCGTCCTCATCTACCCGGACACCTACGAGGTGGGCCTGCCCAACCAGGGCCTGGCCATCCTCTACAAGATTCTCAACGCCCAGCCCGGCATTGCCTGCGAGCGCTCCTACACCCCCTGGGTGGACATGGCCGACCTCATGCGCGCCCGCAATCTGCCGCTCTTCTCCATGGAGTCGTGCTTCCCCGTGGCGTCGTTCGACATGGTGGGCATCCAGCTGCCCCACGAGCTGGCCGCCACCAACATCGTCGAGACGCTCGATTTGGCCGGCATCCCGCTGTTTGCGGCCGACCGCGCCCAGGACGACCCCATCGTCTGCGGCGGCGGCCCCTCGGTGTACAACCCCGAGGCGGTGTGCGAGCTGTACGACTGCATCATGGTTGGCGACGGCGAGGAGGTCATCGTCGAGGTGGCGCAGTGCATCCGTGACTGCCGTGCCGCCGGGGTCGCCCGCGCCGACATCCTTGCGGCCCTCGCGCGCATTCCCGGCGTGTACGTGCCGCTGCTGTACGCCCCCTCGTTCGACGCGCAGGGCCGCACGCATGTGGAGCCCGTGTCACCGGACGCCGCGCCCGCGCAGGTGGTCAAGCGCGTGGTCGCCGACTTCAAGAGCTTCGATCCCATCAACACCACGCTCGTGCCCTACCCGCAGGTGGTGCAGGACAGGCTTGCCGTCGAGGTGCTGCGAGGATGTGCGCGCGGCTGCCGCTTCTGCCAGGCGGGCATGACGTACCGCCCCGTGCGCGAGCGCCCGGCCGACCAGATCGTGGCGGCGGTGCTGCGGGGCCTCGCCTGCACGGGCTACGACGAGGTCTCGCTCACTTCGCTTTCCACCACCGACCACTCCAACCTCGAGAACGTCCTGCGTCGCCTGAACTCGAGCCTTTCGGGCAAGGGCATCTCGGTGTCGCTGCCCTCCGAGCGCCTTGACTCCTTCGGCATCGAGATGGCCCAGCTCGTGGCGGGGGAGAAGAAGGGCGGCCTTACATTCGCCCCCGAGGCCGGCACCCAGCGCATGCGCGACGTCATCAACAAGGGCATTACCGAGGACGACCTCATGAACGCCGTGCGCGCGTCGTTCTCGCAGGGCTGGCTGCGCATGAAGCTCTACTTCATGATGGGCCTGCCCACCGAGACCGACGAGGACGTCCTGGGCATCGCCGAGCTGTGCCGCCGTGCCTTGGAGCTCGCCAAGTCGTGCGTGCCGCCCCAGAAGCGCTGCGCCGTGCGCATCGGCACGTCGGTGGCGGTGTTCATCCCCAAGGCGCAGACCGCCTTCCAGTGGTGCGCCCAGACCACGCCCGACGAGGTGCGCCGCCGCCAGCAGCTCCTGGCGAGCGCCATGCCGCGCGGCGTTGACCTGCGCTATCACGACTACGCCTCATCCTTCCTCGAGGCGGTCCTGTCGCGCAGCGGCCGCGAGGCGCTGCCCCTGGTGATAGAGGCGCATCGCCTGGGCGCGCGCTTCGACGCGTGGTCGGACCAGTTCAAGCTCTCCACCTGGCAGCAGGCGGCGGAGAACATCGGCTTTGACATGCAGCGCGCGGCCTGCGAGCCCTTCGACATGGACGCCCCGCTTCCCTGGGACCACATCAGCGCGGGCGTGTCGCAGCGCTACCTGCGCAGGGAGTGGTCGCGCGCGCTCGAGGGCGTGCTTACCCCCGACTGCACCATGACCAAATGCTCGGGCTGCGGCGTGTGCCCCTCGCTGCATGTGGACAACGACCTTGAGAGGAGCCGCTCATGAGCGAGGAGCCTATTGCCTGCATACGTTTTCGCTACGTCGAGTCGGGTCGCCTGAAATACCTCTCCCACCTGGAGCTTCTGCGCGCCATGGAGCGCACCATCCGTCGCAGCGGCATCCCCTACGCCGTGACGCAGGGCTTCTCGCCGCGCATCAAGGCCGCCTACTGCCCGGCACTTCCCGTCTCGGTGGCCTCGCAGGACGAGTGGTTCGACCTGTGGGTGCTCGAGGAGCGCCCCGTCCAGGAGTACCTCGAGATGCTGCGCCAGGCCGCCCCGCCCGACCTCATGCCCCAGGAGGCCGCCTACGTTGAGCTTCACGGCCCCTCCCTGGGTGCGAACCTCACCATCGCATGCTGGCAGGCCGAGCTGTCCGCTTGGCCCAAGGCCTGGCTCGACCCGGCCGACGACACCGACATGAGCTTCGAGCTGCAGGACGTGCAGGCGGCCGCGCGGGCCGTGCGTGCGCTTCCCCACATCGAGTACCTGCGCAACGGCAAGCCCAAGAAGGTGGAGCTCGCCGAGAAGCTCGTGGGCGACATCGAGGCCGAGGGCCTCGGCGAGGGGCGCGTGGGCCTGAAGTTCACGACGCGCTCCTCAAACGACGGCGCCTTGCGCCCCGACGTCCTGTTGGCCGAACTCACGCGACAACTCGCCGAAGCGCGTGCCGTTCGCCGTGGCTCTGGTGCGCCGGACGCCGAGAACGTCGTATCATTCCAGCGTAACTTGCACATCTCTGTGCTGCGAACCGCGCAATATCTTGAAGGGAAGGACGGCACATGGAGTCGCCCGATCTGACGCTTTCGCCCGGCGATATCTTAAGGACCCGCGTCGACCACATCGACGCCTCGCTCGACGCCTGCTTCCTCGACGCCGGCCCCTACGGCATGCTCTTCGTGCCCCTGGCCGGCATCGCCGCCACCACCGTGGCCGACCTCGTCCCGGGGGTGAGCGTGTGCGCCCAGGTGGTGGCGCCCAAGCGCGCCACCAAGCTGCCGCGTGCCTCGGTGAACATCGAGTTCTCCGGGCGCACGAGCGTGCTCGTGCTCGACGGCTGCGCCATCATGGCCGGCGACTCGCAGCCTGCCCGCCCCGAGGTGTTCGTCTCCAAGAAGCTCGCGGGCGTGCGCCGCGCCGAGCTTGCCGAGAAGATGCAGGCCGCCGTGGAGGATGCCTCATGCGGCATTCCCGCCATGCTCGGCGCCGTGTGCGGGCCCGTTACCATCATCCTGCGCAGCTCCGCCGACGAGGCGGCCTGGGACTCCGTGCTGTCCAGCGTGGTGGTGCAGGTCACCGAGGCAGCCGCCTTCACCGTGCTCGCCCGCACCTCCTCGGCCCCTGCCCTGCTCATGGCCGAGAAGCCCGATGCCGACGGCGACTCCACCATCGGCTCCACCATGCAGCCGGCCTACAACAACACGCAGGATGCCCTCGATGGCCGCCGCATCGACCTTGCCTGCGGGGCGCAGGTGGTGTTCGAGCGCACCGAGGCCATGTGGACTGTCGCGGTGCGCGCCGGCCAGCCCGACATGGACGTGGCCCAGGCAAACGCCGAGGTGGCGCAAGCCGTGGTGGAGGCCGTCCTGGAGTACGACGTGCGCGGCGTCGTGGCCGTCCGCATGCTCGGCCCCATCCCCCTCGACACCTTCAACGACCTGGTCGACGACATGTCCGACGGCATGTCGGAGGACAAAACGCGCATTTCTGGTGATGCGGCACTTTCGGTCGTTCTCATCGAGCGCAAGGGGCGTACCATCTAAAAGTTGCCTGTCTTCCCTTCTTAGCGTGGGAAGCGGTCCAGAGGCACACGGTTTGATAGTTTTTTGCGGACTTTTCGGCATCCGTGATTTCCATTGACGGGCCGGATTCTGCGGTGTTAGTATTCGAACTTGCATTTGTCGCGAGCTGGAAGGTACTTCACATGTACGCAATTGTTAAGACTGGTGGTAAGCAGTACAAGGTCGCCGAGGGCGACATCATCGACATCGAGAAGCTCGAGGTCGAGGAGGGCGCGACCGTCACGTTCGACGAGGTTCTCTTCGTCAACGACGGCACTCAGGCCATTACCGATCCTGAGGCCCTTGCCAAGGTGTGCGTTGAGGGCGAGGTCCTCAGCCAGTACCGTGACAAGAAGGTCATTGTCTACAAGTTCCGTCGTCGTAAGCGCTACGAGCGCAAGCGCGGTCACCGTCAGTACCTCACCAAGGTGCGCATCACCAAGGTCGCCTAGTTAGTCCGATTGATAGTTATTTAGGAGTTTGTCATGGCACATAAGAAGGGTACGGGTACTTCCCGTAACGGCCGCGATTCGATCGGCAAGCGTCTTGGCTGCAAGCGTTTCGACGGCATGGTCGTCACCGCTGGCACCATTCTGGTGCGTCAGCACGGCACCAAGTTCCACCCCGGCCAGAACGTCGGCCGCGGCAAGGACGACACCCTGTTCGCCCTTATCGATGGCACGGTGAAGTACACCACCAGCGACAAGCGTCGCGTGCACATCCTTCCGCTCGAGACGGTTGCCGAGTAGGTTTCGTCGGCTTTCGCCACAGGATAGCATCTACGGACCCTGCAGCTATACAGTTGCGGGGTCCGCTTTTATATAGGAGAACACCGTGTTCATTGACCAGGTACATATCAACGTCAAGGGCGGCGACGGCGGCGCAGGCTGCATGTCCTTCCGCCGCGAGGCCCACGTTCCCAAGGGCGGCCCCGACGGCGGCGACGGCGGCCACGGCGGCAACGTCTACGTGGTGGCCGATGCGCAGCGCTCCTCCCTCATCGACTACCGCTTCAAGCACCACTTCAAGGCGCAGCGCGGCACGCACGGCCAGGGCGCGAAGCGCCACGGCGCCGACGGCGAGGACATCCTGCTGCCGGTGCCGCTGGGCACGGTGGTCTACGAGCTCGATCCCGACACGCAGGAGCGCATGTACGAGATCGCCGACCTCACCCACCACGGCGAGAAGGTCGTCATCGGCGAGGGCGGTCACGGCGGCCGCGGCAACACGCACTTCTGCACCTCCGTGCGCAGGGCCCCGGCGTTTGCCGAGAAGGGCGAGCCCGCCGAGGAACACTGGATCGAGCTCGAGATGAAGCTTATGGCCGACGTGGGCCTCGTGGGCATGCCGAGCGTGGGCAAGTCCTCGCTCATCTCTTATATGAGCGCCGCCCGTCCCAAGATCGCCGACTACCCCTTCACCACGCTGCAGCCCAACCTGGGCATGGTGCGCGTGGGCAACTACGACTACGTCGTGGCCGACATCCCCGGCCTCATCGAGGGTGCTAGCGAGGGTAAGGGCCTGGGTCACGAGTTCCTGCGTCACGTGGAGCGCACGGCCCTCATCATGCATATCGTGGACCTCTCCGGCTCCTATGAGGGGCGCGACCCGGTGCACGACTACGAGGTCATCAAGGCTGAGCTTGCCAAGTACGCCGACGACCTCGCGCAGCGCACCTCCGTTATCGTCGGCAACAAGGGCGACTTGCCGGGTACCGAGGAGAACGACGCCCGCATGCAGGAGCTGGCCGAGCGCGAGGGCATCCCGTACTTCTGCGTGTCCGCGGCCACGGGCTCGGGCATGCACGAGGTCATGCTCCAGGTGGGCCAGATGGTGACCGAGCAGCGTGCCCGTGCGGCCGCCGAGCTTGCTGCGGCAGACTTGGCCCAGGAGAACTTCGACCAGGTGTGGACGTGGCGCCGCCAGAAGCGCGAGCGCGCCTTCCATGTGGACCAGCTTGGCCAGGGGGAGTGGCGCGTCTCGGGCAAGGCCATCGAGCGCATGGTGGTCCAGACCGACTGGGACAACGACGAGGCCATCCTCTACCTGCAGCACCGCTTCGCGCGCCTGGGCGTGGACGCCGCCCTCACCAAGGCCGGCGCGCGCAACGGCGACATCGTGCACATCCTCGGCTACGAGCTGGAGTTCTCCGGCGTGGACGACGCCGACGACGTGGTTGAGGAAGACCTGTGGCAGACGCTCGTCTGGGACGCCGAGGACGATGGCGCCGACGAGGGCGAGGACGCACAGGACGACCTGAGCGCCTTCGCGGCCTGCTTCGAGGACGACTCTGACGAAGACTCCGACGAAGAGGTGGACGAGCAGGACTTCGGTGCCGGCGCCGACGACGAGTCCGACTTCGAGGACGAGATCGCCGACGCCGCGTTCGACGACGACGCGTGCGACGCCGACGAGGATGAGGTCCGTGGCTAGCGAATGCGCGTATCCGCAGGCAAAGCGCGTCGTGGTCAAGGTGGGGTCGTCCACGCTCATGGGGGACGACTCCTGCCTTGACGCGGCGTTCATCGACAGCCTTGCCGCCCAGATGGCGCGCCTGACACAGGCGGGGACGCAGGTGGTCCTCGTGACCTCCGGCGCCATCGCCGCAGGTCTTGCGCCCCTGGGCTTCAAGAGCCGCCCCCAGGAGGTCGACCTGCTGCAGGCGTGTGCCTCGGTGGGTCAGGTGGCGCTTATCCAGGAGTATGCGCGGGCCTTCGGCCAGCACGGCCTCACCGTGGGCCAGGTGCTCCTCACGCGCAACGACACCGGCTCGCGCTCGGCCTACCTGCATGCCCGCCTCACCATGGAGCGCCTGCTTGAGCTGGGCTGCGTGCCGGTCGTCAATGAGAACGACACCGTCGCCGTCGACGAGATCAAGTTCGGCGACAACGACTCCCTCGCCTCGATCGTCGGGGCGCTCGTCGGGGCCGACCTGGTGGTGCTTCTGAGCGACATCGAGGGACTTTACACGGCCGACCCGCACTCCGATCCGGACGCCCGGCTCATCTCGCGCGTCGAGCGCGTCGACGAGACCATCCTGGGCCTTGCGGCGGGATCTTCGAGCGCGGTGGGCACGGGCGGCATGGCCACGAAGGTCCGCGCCGCCCGCGCCACCCAGCTCGCCGGCTCCTCCATGGCAATCTGCCTGGGTCGCCGCCCCGAGGTGCTCTACGACGTTGCGATGGGCGCCGACATCGGCACGCGCTTCGTCCCCGATTCCGAGCACGCCCCCGAGTCGGCGCGCAAGCTGTGGATCGGCTATGCGGCCCACGACTGCGGCAGCGTCGTCATCGACGACGGGGCCGTGTGCGCCCTGCACTCGAAGGGTGGCTCGCTTCTGCCCGTGGGCGTCACCGACGTCAGGGGTACGTTCGCGCGCGGCGACATCATCGCCGTCAAGGACAAGGACGGAGCCCTCATCGCGCGGGGCATCAGCGCCTACTCGTCTCAGGAGGCCGAGCTTACGCGCGGCATGAGGCTCGACATGGTGGGGCGCGTCATCCCGTCGCTGGCCGGGGTCGCCCTCATCCATCGCGACGAACTTTTGGTGTTCTAGCAGGCAGAAAGGGACGCACATGGCAGAAGCGTACGATAAATCCCTTGCAGCGAAGGAGGCCTCCCGGCGCATCGGGGCCCTGGGCAGCGCGCAGCGCAACGCCGCCCTTGTCGCCATGGCCCAGGAGCTGAGGCACCAGGCCCCGCGCATCCTTGAGGCCAACGCCCAGGACGTGCAGGCCGCCCAGGAAAAGGGCGTCGCCCCCTCCCTTATCGACAGGCTCCTGCTCAACGAGGGGCGCATCGAGGGCATGGCGCGCGGCCTGGAGGAGCTTGCAGGCCAGCCCGACCCGCTCGGTCGCGTGCTTGACGGCTCCACGCTCTCGAATGGCCTTTCCATCCAGAAGGTGACCGTCCCCATGGGCGTGGTCGCCATCGTGTACGAGGCGCGTCCCAACGTGACCTCCGACGCCGCTGGCATCTGCCTCAAGGCGGGCAACGCCTGCGTGCTGCGCGGCGGCTCCATCGCCGCGAAGTCGTGCCAGGCGGTTGTCGAGGCCCTGCGCGACGCACTTGAGTCGTGCGGCCTGCCGGCCGATGCCCTGTGCCTGCTCACCACTCCCGGCCATGCTGCCGTCGAGGAGCTCTTTGGCCTCGTCGGCCTCGTCGACGTGCTCATCCCGCGCGGCGGCGCCGGCCTCATCCGCAACTGTGTCGAGAAATCCAAGGTGCCTGTCATCGAGACGGGCACGGGCAACTGCCACGTGTACGTTCATGCCAGCGCCGACCAGGACATGGCGCTCGACATCATCCACAACGCCAAGTGCCAGCGCCCCGGCGTGTGCAACGCCTGCGAGTCCATTCTGGTGGACGAGGCCGTCGCAGGGGAGTTCCTGCCGCGCCTGCTTGAGGCGTGCCGCACGTGGGGCGTGCTCGTGCATGCCGACGAGGCCGCGGCGCGCATGGCTCAGGCTCTGGGCCTTGAGCAGGGCGCGTGCTGGGTGGACGCCACTGAGGAGGACTGGGGTCGGGAGTACCTCGCCCTTGAGCTCTCCTGCAAGGTGGTGTCGGGGCTTGATGCGGCCATCGGGCACATCAACCGCTACGGCACCGGTCACTCCGAGTGCATCGTCTGCAGCGATTACGCCGCCAGCCAGGCGTTTCTTGCCGGGGTCGATGCGGCTGCGGTGTACGTGAACGCCTCGACGCGCTTCACCGACGGCGGCATGTTCGGCCTGGGGGCCGAGATCGGCATCTCCACCCAGAAGCTTCACGCGCGCGGCCCCATGGGCGCCGAGGCCCTCGTCAGCACGAAGTATCTCTGCCGAGGTTCCGGCCAGGTTCGCCCTTGATGACCCAAGCCGAGCTTCTCGAGCTTTTGCGCGCGCGTGCCGAGCAGGGGAGCGGTGCCTCTTTGGGCATCATGGGCGGCACGTTCGACCCGCCCCATGCCGGCCACCTCGCCCTTGCGCGGGCCGCGCGTGAACGTCTGGGGCTCGATGCTGTGCTCTTCATCCCTGCCGGGATTCCCTCGTTCAAGCGCGACAAACAGGTGACCCCGGCGCGGCATCGCCTGGCGATGCTGGAGCTTGCCTTGCAGGATGTGCCGTATGCTGCCCTGAGCTCGATGGAGGTGCGCCGCGAGGGGGTCACCTACACCGCCGACACCCTTGAGGAGTTGCGCGGCCTGTGTTCCGAGGGCACGCGGTTCGTCTTCATCATGGGTGGGGACTCCCTGCACACCCTGCCGCACTGGGCCCGTGCCGGGCGCATCCTCGAGCTCGCCGAGATTACCGCCGTCGCTCGCGTCGGCTGCGACCTTGCGCAGGACGCCGCGCAGGTCCTCGAGCGCTACCCGCAGGCGCGTATCCACGTGATTTGCGACGAGGGCGTCCCGGACATCTCCTCGACGCGCCTGCGAGCCGAGCTGGAGGGTGGACGCACGGCTGGCGAGTTCCTCGACGCATCCGTGCTTCGCTACATCCGCGCCGAGGGGCTGTACACGTCCTAGCCTGGGCCTGCTGCCCCCGGCATATCCTCGGCGCATCCTTTGATGGGAGCTTTATATGGGAAAGGGAAAAGACAAATCGAAGAAGGCCGAGGCCAAGGCGGCTAAGGAGGCCAAGGCGGGCAAGCCGGCCAAGGTGGTCGATGCAATCGTCAAACCCGAGGCAGAACCCCGAGTCCATCCCGGCTATGTCTCAGAGGCAAACGCCGGCTGCGAGCTGGCCCCGTGGATGGAGGGCTACATCCCCCAGGACCCGGCCTGCGACGCCGACCAGGCCCAGCTTCTAGAGCGCCTGCGGCACGACGTCTCGCAGCGCCTTTCGGGCAAGCGCCTCGTGCACTCCTTCGGCGTGTCCCAGACGGCGCTGTGGTTTGCCCGGCGCGAGGGCATCGACGAGTTCGAAGCCGCCGCGGCGGGTCTTCTGCACGACTGGGACAAGAAGCTTCCCGCCGAGGAGCTCTGGGCCAAGGTCGAGCGCTATGACCTCGACGTCCCGCGCGTTGAGGGGGCGCTTCCCGTGCTGCATGGCCTCACCGCCGCTGCCAGCCTGCCCCAGGACTACCCCGAGCTTTCCGGCGAGGTCTTCCAGGCCATTGCCCGCCACACGACGGGCGCCGTGGGCATGTCGGCCCTCGACATGGCCGTCTACGTGGCCGACATGATCGAGCCGCAGCGCGCGGGGGCCTTCGTGGACGACCTTCGCGCGCTCAGCCTCACCGCGCCCTTGCGCCAGGTTTACGCCGAGTCGGTGAGGGTGGGGCTCATCTACCTTTTGGAATCGGGTCGATTCGTATATCCTAGCGCATTGGAAGTTTGGAACGATTGCAGGCAAGACGCCCCGGCGTCTCAAGCTGAATAAGGAGCTGCTTTGAACTCTCAGGAACTTGCATACGAGGTCGCGCGCATCATCGACAGCAAGGTGGGCCACGACATCCTCATCATCGACCTGCGTGGCATCGCCGACATCGCTGAGTTCTTCGTCATCGCCACCGGCGACAACAACCGTCAGGTTGACGCCATCGTGGACGAGATTGAGAACCAGCTGCGCCCCAAGGACGTCCGCGCCATCGCCATCGACGGCCGCGAGGACAACACGTGGGACATCCTCGACTTCGGAAGCGTCATCGCCCACGTCTTCCAGCCTCAGGCCCGCGCCTTCTACCGCCTCGAGAAGCTCTGGGCCGACGCCCCCTGCACCGAGTTCGCCGACGGCGTGGCCACGCCCCGCAACGCCGGTGTGGCCGACCGTCAGAGTGCCGAGTCGGAGGATGCCGACGCCGACGCCGAGGCGGCCGTGGCCGAGCTTCCCTGCGAGTAAGCCGGTAAGTAATCACGTAAGTCTTTAAGGCGGACGGCGTTCTTTGTGGCTGTTGGCGCGTAGGCGCTAGAACTCCACGAAGAACGTCGTCCCGTCTTTCTCGGTGCTCGTGACGCCGATGTGGGCGCCCTGGCCCTCCGCGATGCTCTTCGCGATCGCCAGGCCCAGGCCGTAGCTGGCCGAGGTGCCGCGCGTGCGTGCGGCGTCGCTGCGCCAGAACCTATCGAACACCCTGGGCAGGTCCTCTGCCGGAATAGTGGGGCCCGTGTTGTTCACACTGAGCAGTGCGTGGCCCTTCTTCTTTTCGGTGAGGCTTACGCGGACGCGGCCGTTCTTGCCGGCATACTTCACGGCGTTGTCGAGCAGCGACTTTACGAGGCGCTCCATCTGCGTACGGTCGGCCTTGACCTCGACGCCCTCCTTGATGTCCTCCACCAGCTCCACGCCGGCCTCGAACGCCACGGCGTCAAATGCCAGGCACGACTCCTCCACGAGCGCGGTGAGGTTCAGCTCCTCGGTGACCTTCTTCGTGTCGACGCCCTTCTCGTCGCTGCGCGCGAGGAAGAGCAGCTCCTCCACCAGGCCTTTCATGTGATGCGCCTCGTCGGAGATACCTTTCACCCACTTCATCTGGTCGGCCACGGTGGCCTCGGGGTGCGCCTGGATGATGTCGGCGTCGGCGAGCACCACGGTCAGGGGCGTCTTGAGCTCGTGCGACGCGTCGGCGATGAACTCGGTCTGCTGGTCCCAGGCCCTCTTCACCGGCCGGGTGATGAGATGGGCCAGCACCCCGCTCACCAGGGCCACCACGATGAGGGTAAGCGCGAAGACGAGCAAAAAGCCCGACTGGGTGGCCTTCATCGAGGAAAGGAACGCCGTCGCGTCTGCAAACGCCATCACGAGCTGGCCGCTCTGGTTGGAGTGGATGCAGTAGAAGAGCCGCAGGTCGGTGAAGATGCCCGTGCCGTTGGCGATGGAGAGCGTGCGCTGGATGGCCTCGGTGCGCACCGACTGCGACATAGCCTCGTAATCGGCGTTGTACTGGATGACGGCCCCCTCGTCGGGGTCGTAGGTGATGAGCGCGATGGGCGTGAACGAGCTGCGCTTGTCCTTATGACGCCCTTGGGCCTGGGAGCTGGTGTCGTCAGAGTCGGTGTCGGCGCCAGCGTCGTCCGACGGGTCGTCCTCATAGAGGTCCGGCATGCCCAGCCCGCCGATGTTGAACGAGACGTTGACGCTCGGCCCGTACTTCACCGCGTCCTCAAGCTCCTGCGCGAACGTCATATATGACTTGTTCCAGATGGTCGTGTTGAGGATGGCGAAGGCCACGGCAAACACCACGGTGGCCATCGCCATGATGGTCATGAAAATCCGGACGCGCAGCTTCTGGAGCATGGTGGCAGATCCTTATGCCTCGGAGGTCTCTTCCTCGGCCGGCTCCTCGGGGTAGCTGAGCCTGTAGCCGAGCATGCGGATGGTGTCTATGCTGACATCGGATTTCAAAAACGCAAGCTTTTTGCGCAGGAAAGAGATGTAGGCCTCCACGTTGTTGAGGCCGGTCTCGCCCTCGGTGCCCCAGACGCGCGTGAGCAGCGCCTGCTTGCTGAACACGTTCTGCGGGGTGCGCATGAGCAGCTCCATGACCGAGCCCTCGCGCGCGGAGAGGCGCACGGACTTGTCCCTGCACTTCAGCTCCATGTCGGACAGGCTCAGCGTCAGGTCGCCGAAGCTCACCGAGTCGAGCACCACCTCGCCGGTGCGCCTCGTGAGGGCGCGCAGACGTGCGCACAGCTCCTCGGGGTTGAAGGGCTTGGTGAGGTAGTCGTCGGCCCCGGCGTCCAGGCCTGCCACCTTGTCGCGCACCTCCGAGCGCGCGGTCAGCATGATGACGGGGGTCGAGATGCCCTTGGCGCGCAGCGTGCGGCATACCTCCATGCCGTCCATCTCGGGCAGCATCACGTCGAGCACGATGGCGTCGTACATGTCGGTGAGCGCGTAATCCAGGCCGGTCTTGCCGTCGTGGGCGCAGTCGACGTGGTACTTGTTCTCGTTGAGGATGTGTGCCAGGGCGTCGGCGAGGTTGGTTTCGTCTTCTACGATGAGCACATTCATGGCGACCTTCTTTCGGGGGCGGTGCCTTACGCTTTCAGGTTTATGCTAACAAGGGGCGCTGAACTGCTTCTGAAACCGTGGTTTGCACGCAGCTTTACAACAAACCCAGAGCCGTTTCAGCCAGCCGGGCTTTCAGCATGACTCGGCGGCTTGTGGAGTGGCTGAGATGTGTGCTTTCCTCGACGCACATCGTTTGGATTTGTCGTAGAATACCCAGTCGCTATGTATCGACATGTGGCTGAGCCCACAAGTACTGAGGAGCTTTCATTGGCTGTCAAGATTCGTCTCGCTCGTCACGGTTCCAAGAAGAACCCTTACTACCGTATCGTCGTCGCCGATGCCCGTTGCCCCCGCGACGGCCGTAAGGTCGAGGAGGTCGGCCGCTACAACCCCATGGTTGAGCCGTCCTTCGTCTCCATGGACATGGAGAAGGTTGACTCTTGGATCGCCAAGGGCGCTCAGCCCACTGAGACCGTCGCTCGTCTGATCAAGCAGGTCAAGGACGCCCAGTAATGTCTGACGTCCTCGACACGGTTGATGAGGCTGCCGAAGAGGCAATGCCGAGCGACAACGTATGCGACCTTGTCGAGTACATGGTTGCGTCCCTTGTCGACAACCCGGATGCCATTGTGATCGATGTCACGGACTCCGAGGATTCGTCTCTCATCGAGGTGCACATCGACCCGGAGGACGTAGGCAAGGTAGTAGGCAGGCACGGCAGGGTCATCAAGTCCATCCGCACGCTTGCGAGGGCTTGCGCTGCCCGTGACGAGATCAACGCCGAAGTTGAGGTTGTGGGATAACGGTATGAATCACGATAGCGTGACGGAGTACATCAACGTCGCGCGCATATCGAAGACTCATGGCAAGAAAGGGGAGGTCGTCGCAGTTCCACTCGACGGCCTCCCCTTTTGCTTGAAGCCCGGTATGCGCGTGTGCCTGACGCCGCCCGAGATCGGGCTGGAGCGTTTCTGCACGGTGGAGAGCGTGGGCACCGGCGAGCTGTCGCTTGTCGGCTTCTCGTGCGCGCACGACCTCAACGAGGCCGACCGCCTGGTGGGCAAGCTCGTGCTGGCGCGTCGCGAGGACGTGCCGGAGTTCGTCGAGGAGCACGAGTTCCTCGACTGTGTGGGCTGCACGATGGTGGATGTGTCGGCCGGCCCCCTCGGCGTCATCACCGAGCTCATGATGCTGCCTGCCAACGACGTGTGGGCCGTCTCTTCCGAGAAGTACGGTGAGATTCTCGTGCCCGTCCTTGAGGACGTGGTGGTGGAACTGCCCGAGGGCCGCGACGGTGCGGTTGTGGTGAGGCTTCCACGCGGAATCCTCCCGGAGGACTAGCGTCCATGTCCATATGCATCGAGACGCTCGGCGTCTTTCCCCAGATGTTCGAGCCCATCATGTCGCTTTCCATCATGGGAAGGGCCCGCAAGGCCGGCTACCTGGACTTTCATGCGCACGACCTGCGCGACTGGACCCATGATCGCCACAGGACGGTGGACGACTGCCCTTACGGCGGAGGCCAGGGCATGCTCATGAAGTGCGAGCCCATCTTCGAGGCGCTCGACGAGCTGGTGGGTGCCGACAATCCCGCGTGCGTGGTCTTCTTCACCCCGACGGGCCGGCCCTTCAACCAGGCCATGGCCGAGGAGCTTTCGCACAAGGAGCGCATCCTCTTTGTCTGCGGGCACTACGAGGGCATGGACGAGCGCGTCTACACCCGCGCCGACCTGTGCATCTCGCTGGGCGATTACGTCCTCACCGGCGGCGAGCTCGCCGCGCTCACGGTGACCGACGCCGTGGTGCGCCTCATCCCCGGCGTTCTGGGCGACGACCAGAGCTGCGTGGACGAGTCGTTCGGTGAGGGCCTGCTCGAGTATTCGCAGTACACGCGCCCCGAGGTCTGCCGCGACATGGCCGTGCCGCCCCTGCTTCTGGAGGGCGACCCCGCAAGGGTTGCCGCATGGCGCCGCGCCGACGCCATCGTGCGTACCTGCGCCCGCCGCCCCGACCTGATAGCGACCGCCGACCTCACGTCCGGCGAGCGCCTGCGCGCCGAGGAACTCATCGCCCGCCTTGCGCAAGGGGAGGACTGCCGCCAGGTTGCGTGTGAGCTCTTCGACATTCTCCGGCAGGACATAGAGGTGCCTCCCGCTATTTTGAAAGACCGTTCCAAGGTGGCCGCGTGGCGCCGCGCTGATTCCATCGCGCGCATCTGCGCGAACCGCCCCGACCTGATAGCGACCGCCGACTTGTCGAAAGGCGAGCGTCGCCGCGCCGAGAAGCTCATCGGCCGTCTTGCGAAAGGGCAGGATTTCCTTCAGGCATCCGGCGAGGTCTTTGGCATTCTTCGGCAGGACTGACCTTGCGCGCGTCATGTGCCCGGCGCAGTACTAGAATGAACGTTCTTGTGCCACGCGCACGATGTGCCGCATAGCCACGTGAGGAGGTTCGCTTGTGAGTGTCATTACCTATAACCCCGAGGACAAGCCCAAGGAGGAGGCCGTGACACAGGTCCAGCCTGAGGTCGTGGAATCCTTGGACGAGCCGGACGGCCAGGCCTCGGGACAGGGTGGCGCGCCCAAGCGCTCCTGGCTCAGCGGCATCATGGAGTTCGTGGTGGCCTTCGCCATCATGCTCGTGGCCATCCTCGCCCTGCGTACCTGGGTCGTGGAGCCCTTTGAGATTCCTTCGGGCTCGATGCTGCAGACCATCCAGATCGGCGACCGCGTCTTCGCCGAGAAGATCACCACCGCGCTCAACGACATGCCCACTCAGGGCGAGATCGTCACCTTCACCAACCCGCGCGACTCCTCCGAGACGCTCATCAAGCGCGTCATCGCCGTGGGCGGCCAGACCATCGACCTGCGCGACGGCGTGGTGTACGTGGACGGCGTGGCACTTGACGAGGACTACACCAACGGCCAGGCCACCAAGCCTATGACGTGCGACCTGTCGTATGTGGGCGCCGTGCTTTCGGTGGACGAGTCCGGCCAGGCCGAGCTCAACGAGACGGGCACGCGCACGAACGCCCAGATTACCTACCCCTACACCATCCCCGAGGGCTATTTCTGGGTGATGGGCGACAACCGCGGCAACTCGGCCGACTCGCGCGTGTTCGGCCCCGTGAAGGCCACGGCCATCACCGGCCACGCCGTGTGGCGCTACTGGCCGCTGTTCCGCACCTCTGAGGACGGCTCCCTGGAGCTTGCCATCGGCCCGCTCAACTAGCCTATACGCAATTTCATGCAAGATGAGGCGGGCCAGCACGGCTCGCCCCTCGTTCGATAGGAAGGAAGTCCGCGATGAACAAGGATGCCCTGACGTTCCAGGAGATCATCCTCGCCCTGCAAAACTACTGGGCATCCCAGGGCTGCGTTGTGCTGCAGCCGTATGACTCCGAGGTGGGCGCCGGCACGTTCCACTGGGCCACGACGCTGCGCGCCCTGGGCGACAAGCCCTGGCGCACCTGCTACGCCCAGCCCTGCCGCCGTCCTGCCGACGGCCGCTACGGCGAGAACCCCAACCGTCTGCAGCACTACTACCAGTTCCAGGTGCTCATGAAGCCCTCTCCCGACAACCCCCAGGAGCTCTACCTGGACTCCCTGCGCACCATCGGCATCGAGCCCGCCGAGCACGACGTGCGCTTCGTCGAGGACGACTGGGAGAGCCCCACGCTGGGCGCCTGGGGCCTGGGCTGGGAGGTCTGGCTCAACGGCATGGAGGTCACGCAGTTCACCTATTTCCAGCAGGTGGGCGGCATCGAGGTGGGTCCCGTGCCCGTCGAGATCACCTACGGCCTGGAGCGCCTCGCCATGTACATCCAGGGCGTCGACTCGG
>CAVJGP010000016.1:0-25200 GCA_963648855.1 Alistipes onderdonkii
GCGAACTGCGGCAGCAGGGAGATGTTCGTGAGGTTGTTGAGCTCGCTGAAGATGGAGAGCTGGCTGAACTTGGTGATGCCCGAGATGAACACGAACCGCAGGAGCTCGTCGCAGGCCTTGAGGGGCGCGTAGAACTCGCGCATGGCCTCGCGGAACACCTGGAGCTTCTCGGCGTCGTGCGTCACGTTGAGCAGGGGCGCGTCGTACTCGTCGATAAGGACCACGACTTGCTTGCCGGTCTGGGCGTGGGCGGCGTTGATGAGCGCCATGAGGCGTGAACCGGGGGTTTTCGCGTCAGGGTTGCGTCCCCAGGTTTCTTCGATCCGTGAGAGAGCGAATTCCAGCAGCTGCACAAGCTGCTTGGGGTCGGTCGTCTTGACAGTGGAGAGGTCAACCCGGATAACCGGATAGCTCCCCCACTCGCCGCCTTCCAGCTCCTCGACGGCCAGGCCTTCGAACAGCTCGCGCCGGCCCTCGAAGTACGCTTGCATCGTCGAGATGAGCAGCGACTTGCCGAAGCGGCGCGGGCGGTTCAAAAAGAACGTCTTGCCCGACCAGTGGGCGAGGTCGTAGATGTAGGACGTCTTGTCCACGTAGACATAGCCGTTCGTGCGAATCTCGCTGAACGTCTGGATGCCGACCGGGTACCTCAGCTTTTTGCCCGTTGCCGTCTGTGCCATGTCCGCCACCTCTTCCGCCTGAGCCTTCTGATGCCTGAGTGTACCATCTCGCCAGGCTCGCCGACGTAAGCCGCCCGGAAGGTCAGCGACGCCGCCACAACTCGAATTCCCCGCCCCTTCATCTGCCTGTGCTATCCTGCCTGCACAAATGAGACGGGCGGGCTGCGGCGGCGGCCTGCGCTAAAGGGAGGGCGGCTTCGCATGGGCACAGGGGTTGCGGGTTCCAAGGTCGATGACATCCAGGAATGCCGGGGCAGGAAGCTGCTCACGTTCGTGTCGTATCCCACAATGGGCTCGCGCTGCTTCACCTACCCGCAGTTTCTGCTGGCAGGCACCGACCTCGTGCCCATCGACCGGGCGGCGTTTCCCGACGAGGGCTGCCTTCCCGCCACCATCTCGTCGGGCGAGGCGCCCTCCGAGCTCGCCGACAAGTACGGCAGCATCGTGGTGATGTCGCTCAACGGGATACCCAACGACAACTACAACTACCCCGACCGTGAGCCCCACAAGTACAACGCCGCCATCAACACGAACATGCTGCGCGGCACGTCCGTCGTGGAGTTCACCTCGCTGCCCCAGCACCCGCTCTCGGGCGCCCTTATGCAGGTCATCCAGCTCCAGGAGTCGCTGGACCTCAAGCAACCGCCGACCTCGCCCGTGCACCTGTACCCCGACCAGGAGCAGCCCCTCACCAAGTTCGTCCTCGTCGAGCAGTTCACAGGCGATGTCTGTCAGCTCATAGGCCCGTTCGAGGCGAAGGCGGGGGCCAACGACGAGGTGAGTCTCGCAGCCGCGTCGTCGTTCGACTTCTGCGTGGCGGCCGTCCCCGAGGCCGACCTGCTCACGCTCAAGAAGCTGCGCGACGAGCAGGGTGGCACGGTAGCCTCCTTCGTGACGGCGGCGGAGTTCCGCAAGAAGTTCGACGCCTGCGCCTCCGCCTTCGATTGGATGAGCGACGCCACGCTGCTCGAGGCCCTGGGGCGCATCGCCAAGCTGGGCGAGGAGCCCTTCACCAAGGCGCAGGTGGCGGCCCTCAAGTCGCGCATCGAGACCTGCACCGGCCACGACGCAAAGATCAAGCTGACTCCTCGGCGCCGCACCCGCATGCTGGCCCTTCTGGGCACGCATGAGAGCTGGTCGGCGCTGTCCGACGAGATGAAGGCCGGCGCCGTCGAGAAGATCGCGCCCGCCCAGCTCGCCGAGTACGTGCTGAGCGACGAGAACTTCCGCGACTTCTACGACAGGGTCATCGAGGACTCGCGCATCCGCGAGCGCGTCGAGCGCGAGAAGGCCCGCTACACCGACGAGTCGCGCCGCGCCCAGGAGCAGGCCGAGCAGGACAAGGCCCGCCTGGAGGCGGTGCGCTCCGAGCTGCGCAGCTTCGAGGACAACCTCGAGGACAAGAAGCGCCAGATCGAGGCCGACATGCAGCACAGCATCGCCGGCCTGCGCGACCAGCGCGACGAACTCGCCGCGCAGGTGAGCCAGCTCGACACCCAGAAGGCCGAGCTCGAGCAAGCCGGTGCCTGCGTGCGCCAGCAGATCCGCGACATGGTGCAGGGCATGTCCGATGAGGCGAGCGTCTCGGGCAAGCTGCTGGAAAGCGAGCTGCTGCGGCAGGTGGTCGCCAGCATCGGCGCGGCGGGAGGCGAGGACGCGGCCCGCGTGGAGCCTGCCCCCGGCCACGGCGAGCCGGCCGAGCCCGTGCAGGCCCCGGTGCCCCTCCTGCGCACCGACCAGCCCGACGCCCGCCAGGTGGTGCAGGAGATGCAGGCCTACATCAACGCCGTGGGCGAGCGCGACATGGACGCCAACGACGTGGCCAACCTGCTCATCTGCCTCACCCAGGGCTACATCGTGACGCTTGCGGGCCTTCCCGGCACGGGCAAGACCTCGCTGGCGCACCTGCTGGCGGCCGGCCTGGGTCTCAAGGGCGACGAGGTGCCCCGCTTTGTTGAGGTGCCCGTCGAGCGCGGCTGGACGTCGTACAAGGACTTCGTGGGCTACTACAGCCCCTTCACCCGCGCCGTCGAGAAGGCCAACGCGGCCGCGTTCGGGGCCTTCGAGCGCCTGGATGCCGAGGTGGCCGGCGAACTCTCCGACAAGGACGTGCCGCCCTTTCTCTTCCTGCTCGACGAGGCGAACCTGAGCTCCATCGAGCACTACTGGGCACCCTTCCTGCGCGCCTGCGACTCCTTCCGCGCCGGCCCCTCCGAGCTCGCCCTGGGAGGTGAGCGCCTGCTGCGCGTGCCCGGCTACACGCGCTTCATCGCCACGGTCAACTTCGACCACACCACCGAGGAGCTCTCGCCGCGTTTCCTCGACCGCAGCTGGGTCATCACGCTCGACCCCGAGCAGTCCGACATCGAGGACTTGGACGCCCCCACGGCCCCGGGCGAGGCGCGCGCGATGCCGCCGCTCTCGTACGCCGAGCTCCAACGCGCCTTCGGCCCCGCGCCCGACGCCCTGCTCGAGACCGACCTGAAGACCAAGCTCAAGGAGGTGCTCGACGTCTGCGCCAAGCACGGGCAGCCCGTGAGCCCGCGCAGCCGCCGGATGATGGTGTCCTACGCCTGCGCCGCCTCCCAGGTGATGGACCGCTCGAGCGCCTCGGCCACCTGGGCGCCCGTGGACTACGCCGTCTGCCAGAAGGTGTTGCCGCGCCTGTGCGGCACCGAGGAGCGCCTCGAAGGCCTGCTCAACGACCTGTCGGGCATCGCGGGGCTGCGCAGGACCGGCGCGCGCGTGCAGCATATGCTGGAGGTTGGCGGCGACAGTGGCTACTTCCAATACTTCGCCTAGCGCCCCGCGCGAGGAGGCGCGTCCCTCCAAGCCCCGTGACAAGTACTGGCTGCGCCTCGTCGACCAGGACACGCATACCGCGCTCGACCTGGCGCTGCTGAGCGGCGAGCGCAAAAGCGACCTCGACCTGGACCTTACCGGCGCGGTACACGAGTCGCACGCCTACGAGGCCTGCATCCTCACCGACGCCGCGCTCGAGCCGGGCCGCGCCCTGTGGCGCCTCAACGACGAGGAACCCGTGGCGCTCACCCTGGAGCGCGCGGACGCGACGGCACTCGGGCCGGACGGCAACGGGCACGCGCTGTGGCGCCTGACGACGCCCTCGGTGGGCGTCGCGCGACGCTGGGGTGCGGGGTGGACGCCGTTCGCCCAGCTCTTCGGCTTCGCGCGCATCGCGCTTGAGCTGCACGTCGCTGGGGCGGGCGAGGGCGAGCCGGCCGAGGCGCTGGAGCTCTCCGGCCGCGACGTGGCCTGCGTTTGCGACCGCGCCGACCAGGAGGTGCCCGTGGGCGACATGCTCGCCGCCCTCATGGCCGCGTCCGACGCGGACGCCCTGTCGTGGATGCTGGGCGGCGAGCGCGGCGAGGGCAGCGCAGGCGCCGAGGGCCTGCTGGCCGGCGCCGACACGCCCGACTCCTCCCAGTCGCTCGCCTCCTACCTCACCCTGTGCGAGCGCGTGGTGCGAGGCTTCGAGCACAACCTGTCGTTCTTCTGCCGCCACGCCCACAGCCGCACGGTGAAGGCCGAGGCCGTGGTGGCGCCCTCGCGCGCACGCCACGCGGGCCGCCGCGAGTTGCTCTGGCTGGCCGAGAACCCCGACGCCCTGCGCAAGACCGCCCAGGGCGCAGGCGTCGTCGACGCGGACGGGCAGGGCTACGCGGTGACCCGCGTGCGCACTGAGCGCCCCGAGGTGACCTTCGACAACCGCGAGAACCGCGCCCTCATCGCCTTCGCGCACGCCGTGGCGGCCTCGCTCAACGACATCGCCGCGCAGGCCTCCGAGCAGGTGGCGGGCCTTCGCACCATGCGCGATCAGCTCCGGGGCCTGATCGAGGGCGACGGGCTCATCCCCTCGCTTGCCGTGGTGCAGGCGTGCCTGGCGCGGGAGGAGCCCCTCATCCAGCGGGCGTATGAGCTGCGCCGGCGCGTGCGGCGGGTGTGCGCGGCGCTCGTGCAGGCGCTGCCGGGCGTCGAGCGCGTTCGCTACCGCCTGCCCAAGCGCACCAAGCCCTTCCAGGAGATACCGGCCTACGCGGAGCTGCACGCCCTCATGCGCAAATGGGAGTCCTTCGGCAGCTTTGCGCTGGTGCGCGAGGGCCTGGCGCTGCGCACCTGGCGCATGGACAAGCTCTACGAGTACTACCTGCTCTACCTGCTGCTTTCCACGCTGCACGGCCTGAGCTTTGCGCCCGACGAGTCCGCCGGCCAGGCGGTGCTCATGGGGCGCTACAGCCTGCGGGCGCGCTGCTACGCCAACGAGACCCAGGTGGCGGGCGTGTACCGCCTGGCCCGGCCGGGCCTCGCGCTCACCCTGTACTACCAGCCCGTCCTCTACGCCGACGGGCGCGAGGAGTTCGGCATCGACCTGCACCGCACCACGCGCTGCGAGGCCTTCGCCAACCCCTACTGGACGCCCGACTTCCTCCTCGTGCTGGCCCGGCCCGACGGCACGCGCACCCGCGTGGTGCTCGACGCGAAGTTCCGCCGCGTGCAAGACGTCTGCGGCAGCTTGCTTGCGGGCGACGGCGGGCATGCGGGCGCAACGATTGACACGCTGCTCGAGTGCCGCCGCAAGTACCGCCTGGAGACGGCCGGCCCGGCAGGTGCGCAGGTAGACGCCGTGTGGCTGCTGTGCGGCCGCGCCGTGCAACGCGAGCTGCACGAGACGCGCCTGTCCGACTGGGCCTGCGAGCAGGGGCTTCTCCCCGACGGCGCGGCCAGCGCCGTGCCCGCCGCCAACGCGCTGCCCGAGGTGCTCGCCAAGCTCGGCCTCGGCCCGGCAGGCGAGGGGAGCGATGCGGGGGAGGGAGACGGCCCCTCTTCTCCCACCTTCTCATAAGAAAGACGTTTTGCGCGGGGCGCGTTTGGGGTATCGTGTGCCCGTGTGTGTCGGACCTTTTGACCTAAGGAGCGTGCAGCATGGCACAGAACCCCATCGTCACCATCGAGATGGAGAACGGCGGCGTCATCAAGGCGGAGCTCTACCCTGAGATCGCCCCCAACACCGTCAACAACTTCATCAGCCTCATCAGCAAGGGCTTCTACGACGGCGTCATCTTCCACCGCGTCATCCCCGGCTTCATGATCCAGGGCGGCGACCCCAAGGGCATGGGCATCGGCGGCCCGGGCTACAGCATCAAGGGTGAGTTCACCCGCAACGGCTTCAAGAACGACCTCAAGCATGAGCGCGGCGTGCTCTCCATGGCCCGCTCCATGATGCCCAACAGCGCCGGCAGCCAGTTCTTCATCATGCACAAGAACTCCCCGCACCTCGACGGCCAGTACGCCTCCTTCGGCAAGGTGCTCGAGGGCATGGAGGTCGTCGACGCCATCGCCAACACGCGCCGCGGCGCCAACGACAAGCCCGTCGAGCCCCAGGTGATGAAGAAGGTCGCCGTGGAGACCTTCGGCGTGGAGTACCCCGAGCCCGAGAAGTGCTAGGGAAGCGCTAAAGCAAGCGAGCGTGCGTCCACGACAAGCGGGCCGGCCTCCAACCGAGGTCGGCCCGCTTTTTGCTTACGCCTGCACGATCTCCCCGGCGGTGAGGTCGAAGCTCGCGAGCGGGTAGGCCCTGATCGCAGGGTCGTCGTAGGTGGAGAGGTAGTAGGTCTGGCTCGCCGCCGAGTAGCCGCTCGTGTAGAGGGTGCGCTCGAAGGAGCCGTCGGCCATGCGGGCCGCGCCGTCGATCATGGCCACGCCGGCCAGGGTGTGGAAGAGGCGCGACACGTTGGCCGCCTCGCCGTCTTGCCCGGGGTAGTTGGCGTTGTAGAACGCCGCGCGCACGAAGCGCGAGGTGGAGTAGGGGTCGCCGGGCAGCGCACGTGCCCCCGCGCCGGCGCCATAGGGCGCGAGCTCGGCCTTGCCCCAGGCGGCCGGCGCGGGCGTGTCGCTCGTCAGCGTGATGTAGTTGCGCAGGTTCTCGCGGTGCCAGGCAAAGCCGGGCTGGTTGGTGAGCACGTCCACGTCGTCTTGGAACACGTGCATGCCCGCCTGGGTGTACTCCACCACCACCGAGCGGCTCGCGTCGCCGATGAGCCAGTGCAGCAGGGACACGGGGTAGCCGTCGCAGAGAGGTTTGGCCACGACGGCCGTGCTTGCTAGGGCCTCCTCCGCCTCGTCGACGCTCGCAAAATTGTGCGCCACCCACAAGGGGAACTCGTAGGCCGCCACGTTGGTCTTGTCGGGCAGCGGCCCGTCCTCGTACTGGGCGTATCCGGGGAAGTTGAGCCCGGCCACGGCCAGGCCCGCCTCGTTTGCGCAGTCGAAGTACAGGGGCACGCCCTGGGCCACGATGCCCATGCCGATGACGTCGTGCGCCCCGCAGGCCGGCTGCCCGAAGGCCTGCGGCACCTCGCAGGCGGCGGGCGTCACCACCACGTGCTCGCCGTACGAGCAGCTCCAGTCGAGGTTGCGCCCAAAGAACATTGCGCCGTCGAGCGCGTTGAATCGGATGCCCGTGCACATGGGTCTCTCCTTCGTAGGTCGGTCGGACGTGCGGCAATGCTTCTTCCGCACAGCTTGGCTGGGGGCGTATGTACCCATCACCCGGCATGCCTGGACAAACCACCTGGCGTCGCCCCAACCTTCATCTCTCATGCATATACGCATCGCAGCGTACGAATGTAGCCTATGTGGAAACGAAATCACTCTCTTTAAGCCTTCAAGCGCCATTCAGGCACAGAGCCGACCGCCAGGGCCTAGAATCTGTGCCAGCAAGAACGAAACGCCTCCTGGCAAAGACGCCAGGCGCACCGAAGGAGACGATCTTATGACACGCACCACGACCACCATCAGCTCGATCTCGACCCGCATGGCCCTCGCTGCCACCGCCCTCATCGCCGCCGGCGCCTTCGCGGCCTCCCTTTGCGCCTTTACCCCCGCGACGGCCTTCGCCGACGACGCCCAGGCATACGGGCAAAGCACAGCCGAGGAAGTCCAGCAAGACCTGACCGAGGAAGACGCGAACAAAGGCGGCGAGATCGTCGTGAGCTTCGACGCCAACGGCGGCACGGGCACCATGGACGACCAGACCACCACGCTGGTCGCGGGCGTCTTCAAGCTCCCCGAGTGCGGGTTCGTCGCCCCCGCGGGCAAACAGTTCATGGGCTGGTCGCGTGAGAAGGACGGCTCCGCCAAGCTCTACCAGACCGGCGACATGTTCGAGGACTTCAACGACAACTTCACGCTCTACGCCATCTGGGGCGACCAGAAGAGCAACACCATCGCCAAGACCGGCGACGCCACCGACTACATCCCCGTCGCCGCCGCAGCGGGCCTGGGCGTCGCCCTCGTAGCCGGCGCAACCGTCGCGCTGCGCAAGGCCTCCAAGAAGTAGGGGTTGGCCGAAAGGGCTGGTAAAGCCAGGCGAATGAAGGCGCATTACCACAAGGAGGGCCCGCGGGATTTGAACCCCCGCAGGCCCTCCTTTCTCATGCGCATAAGGTCGTGGCGCCGCCTTGCGTGATGGCCGCCCATGGGCGGGCGACTGCGCCGGGGCCGGCTGGCATGGGCGCGGGCAATCCGCGCTTGCTGACAAGTGGGCCGCCGGGAGTGCCGGCGCGTTACGCTTATTGGCGAGCAGCCCGCCCGTTCCCCGGCGGGCCGCCGCGTGCCACGCCTCAGCCAAGGCTCACGGCCCACAAGCCGCAGAACCCGCGTGCCTCGGCTGCGCCTTACTCCCGCACGATCTGCGCGCGGAACACGTTGAGCGTCTCGCGCTCCGGGCAGCAGAACTCCACGGTGTCGGGGTCGTTGCCGGGCACCTGGCCGCCGTAGCGCAGGATGTCGATGTAGGGGAAGCCCACGTTGGCCGCCATGGGGCAGAGCGCCCCCCGGTCGCGGTCGTAGTCGAACTCGTCGCCGGGCTTGTGGCCGTGGTGGCAGGCGCACGAGCCCAGCTGGTCGGTCACGGTGATGCGGATGCGCGGGCGCTTGCCGCGCGGGGCGCCCGGCTTCTTCTTCGCCGCAGGTTGCAGCGCCTCGGCCGGCTCGCAGTCGAGCACGTCGAGGCATTCCTCCACCGGGATGCCGCGCGACTTGTCGGCCTGGTCGGCGTTGCGCACGATGAGCTCGCGCACCGCGTCCATCGCGGCGGCCGTGGCGAGGCGCAGGTCGCAGCCCTTGAGCACGCGGCCCAGCAGCACCGAGGAGAAGATGTCGCCCGTGCCGGGGAAGTACACGGGCACCTCGTCGAAATGCAGCGTGAAATACTCGCCCACCTGGGCGTCGAAGCCCACCACGGCGCTTGCCCCGTCCACCTTGGCGCTCGTGACCACGACCGACTTCGCGCCGAGCGCGCGCACGGCGTCTACCAGCTGCTTTGCACCCTCGGCGGTGAGGCCGGCCTCCATGTCGAGCGGGGTGCCCGTGAGCAGGCATGCCTCGGTGTAGTTGGGCACGGTGACGTGTGCTTGGGCCACGAGGCGGCGCATGAGGGCGATGGTGCTCTCGGGCACGCCGGCGTAAAGCGCGCCGTTGTCGCCCATGATCGGGTCCACGAACACGCGCACGCCCTTGGCGGCCTGGCGCTCGCAGAACTCGGCGATGACGCGCGCCTCCTCCTCGGTCACGATGAAGCCGGTGGAGACGGCGTCGAACTCGAAGCCCAGCTTGTCCCAGATGGGCAGCGTGGCCTTCACGTAGTCGGTGGTGTCCTGGATGAAGAAGTCAGGGTAGTTGAGCGTGTTGGACACCAGGGCCGTGGGCAGGTTGTGCAGGCGGAATCCCATGTGCGACAGCACCGGCATCATGGCGCTCAGCGCGACCTTGCCGAAACCGCACATGTCGTTGATGAGCAGGACGTTCATTGACTCGCTGGCAACCGGCATCGCGCAATCCTCCATACCTCGTGTCCCACGCGCCCCATGCGCGCCCAGGCATGGTACCGCAGGGGAGGGCCCGCGCCCGCCCGCGATATCCGTGCGCCCCGTTTCCCCAAGCATTCTCAATCGGCACGGAGCCCAACATGCGGGAGCTCGGGGTGCAGGGCGTGCCGCCTCGCAACATCGAGCGGCGCGGCGCCCGTCGCCATCAGGCGACCCGGAATCGCGGCGGCCGCCCACTCGCACGGCAAACCGTGGCCTTGCTCGACCATGTGTCCCCGCATTGCCCTCTCGCGCGGCAAACTCGCGCTCGTCAATCCCTATCGTTTCTGTACTAGCTGCAATTTTCGCATCAATTCGTTCTGTACTAGCTACAATTTATGCCAGTTTCTTTTCTGTACTAGCTGCGAGGGGAGACGATGGTGCTCAAGCGAAAGATGGCCGGTCGCCTCGAAAAGTGGCGGCTCTCTCAGGCCGAAAAACCCAAGGCGTTTCTTTTGAGCGGTGCGCGTCAGACGGGCAAGACGTATATAGTGCGCGAGTTTGCCCATGAGCACTACGACAACTTCATAGAAGTGAACTTTCTTGAGGATAAAACCGCCTCATCGCTGCTTGCCGGTGCGCAGGGGAGCGATGACCTCATCACGCGGCTTTCCCTCCTGTCGAAACAGCCTTTGACTGCCGGCAGGACGCTGGTCCTTTTCGATGAGATCCAAGCAAGTCCCGACATGCTGACCACAGCCAAATTCCTAGTGGAACAGGACCGTTTCGACCTGGTGCTCTCTGGCTCGCTGCTTGGTGTGGAGCTCAAAGGGATTCGCTCGTTTCCCGTTGGATATTTGCATGAGGAGCGCATGTACCCGCTCGATTTTGAGGAGTTCTGCTGGGCCCTCAAGGTGCCAGAGCGGGTCATCGATGAAGTTCGCACGGCCTATAGGGAGAAACGGCCCCTTGACGACAGCCTGCATGATCGGCTCGTGCGCCTTTACCGCCTGTTCATTGTCGTAGGCGGCATGCCCGAAGTGGTCCAGAGGTTTCTCGATACGGGGAACGACCTGGCGGCCGTGCGCGAGGTGCAAACCGACATCGTGGGCCAGTACGGTGCCGATATTGTTCGCTACGCAAACGGACGCTCGGTTTTTGTGGAGGCGATCTATCAGGCACTTCCGAGCGAGCTTGCCAAGGTCAACAAACGCTTCGTGATAGGGTCTCTTAAAGAGGGGGCAACATACAAAAGATTCGAAGATGACTTTGAATGGCTAACGGGAGCTGGCGTGGTGTTGCCCGCGTGTCTGGCGTCCGAGCCGACGCGGCCGTTGCAGCGCAGCGTGGAGCGCAAGAAGTTCAAGCTCTACTCCTCCGATGTCGGGCTTCTCATGGCTCGTTATTCCAATGCGGTTGCCATGGACGTCATTGAGGGGGCACGTTCGGTTAACTTCGGTGCGGTCTATGAGAACGTCGTTGCGCAAGAGCTTAAGTCAGCCGGGTATGAGCTGTGCTACTACAACAACAACCGTAAAGGTGAAGTTGATTTTCTGATAGAGGGCGGCTCTGGGTCGGTCATTCCAATCGAGGTCAAATCGGGAAAGGACTACAAGCTTCACACGGCGTTAAACAACCTGCTCGGCACTGTGGATTACGAGATTAGCGAGGCACTCGTGCTCTCGGAGCACAACGTGTCACGTGACGAGCGCATGGGAAAGCCGGTTTACTATCTGCCGCTCTATATGACGCTCTGCCTTGGCGAAGAGAGGAAAATCCCGCCGACGGGCAGCTTGTTTGCACCCCCGACATTCGACGATTGGGCGTGAGGGGGCAGCGCGCGTGCCCAAACCAGCTGCATTTCCTGTGGTGCTATCATTCCCTGCACCACACGACAGGAGGCCTTCCCATGGACGCAGGACCACTCAAGCTCGTAGACCTCATCACGCAGCAGAGCTCCCGGCTGGTTGTACCGGTGTACCAGCGGCCTTACTCCTGGGATAAGGGGAACTGCGAGCAGCTGTGGGGCGACGTTCTTTCCGTGGCACGACGCGGCGCGGCCTCGCATTTCACGGGGTCGGTCGTCTGGGTGCAGGACGGCACGATGTCGGCCAGCGGGGTCACCCCCAGGCTTGTCATTGACGGGCAGCAGCGCCTGACTACAGCCATGCTGCTCGTGGTGGCACTTGCTCGCTATGCCCGGAGCCACCCCGATGCCGAGCTGGCCTTCTCCGTGGACGAGATAATCGACGGCGGCTACCTCGTGAACAAGTACAAGAAAGGCGACGACCACTACAGGCTGACCTTATCGCAAGGGGACCGCGATGTCTTGCGCGCGTTGGTGGATAACGTCACGAATCCTGAGTCGCCCCTTCCTAAAGATGTCTGCAAGCTTACGGAGAACCTTGCATTCTTCGAGGAACGACTTGCATGCCTTGAGGATGTGAACTCTGTCTGGCAGGGCTTGCATCGCTTGGAGGTCGTGTCCATCTCGCTTACGCAAGGGCAAGACAACCCGCAACTTATCTTCGAGTCCATGAACTCCACCGGCAAGGACCTCGCTTGCGCCGATCTGGTGCGCAACTTCGTTCTGATGGGCTACCCAGCTGATGAACAGGCCGAACTCTACGCCAACTACTGGCGCCCCATAGAGGAGACTCTGGGCGTGGGCACCGACGACGCGGTGTTTGACCGATTCATTCGCTGCTGGCTCACCATTGTCATGGCGCCCGAGACACCCTCAAGCCGCGATGTCTACCGGTTGTTCAAGCAGCATGCGATCGAGGGAGGATTCGACCGCCCCGCAGCGATGAAGGGCCTGCTCAGCGAGCTGCGACGCTGCGCGAACCATTACGCCTGCGTGGTTCTAGGGGCCGAGACAGACCCTCAACTTCGCAGCGCCTTCGCCGACGTGGAGGCCTTGGGCATCACGGTGACGGGCGTCTTGCTTGTCTACCTATACGGCTGCTACGAGAGCGGCGCCCTTGGACATGACGGGCTCGTTCGGGCAACGCGCGTCATCGAAAGCTATGTCTTCCGCCGACTTGCCTGCGACATAGCGTCCCACGGCCTCAACAAGTTCTTTCCCTCGCTCGTCGCACGCCTGGAAAAGGCCCGGCAAATGGGACAAGACCTCACCGATGCGCTGGAAATCATGCTGATGGGCGAGGATGGCACGCCACGGCGCTTTCCCACCGACGGCGAGTTTGTCGCCGCGCTGCGCACGCGCAACGTCTACGGGTTCAAGAAGGCACCGCTTTTGCTCTCGCGCCTGGAAAACAGCTACCATCCCAAGGCCCCGCACGACTTCTCCAGCGGCGCCTACACCATCGAACACATCATGCCGCAGGCGGCGCTCAACCACGATGAGTGGAGGGCCTTCCTGGGCGAGAATCCGCAAGAGGCCTTTGAGACGCACGTCCACACCCTCGGCAACCTCACCTTGACCGCCTACAACTCGGAGCTGTCGGACTGCAGCTTCGCCGAAAAGAAGAAGCGTGTCATCGGCGGCTACGACAATGACTTCGTGGTCATCTCCCAAGACCTCAAGGACACCGACACCTGGACGCCTTCACAGATAGAGGAGCGGGGCTATCGGCTCGCCACGCGTGCCGTGGAGGTATGGCCGGCACTGACCCCGTCGGCAGGGGCAGCCAAGCAGCACAAGCAGAACAAGGGTGAAAGATCAAGCGAGTCCAAAGGCCTCCCGAGCATGGCGCAGCTCTTCGTGCGCGGCGCGCTCCCTGCCGGCACGGTGCTGTACAGCGCCAGCCCCAAAGTCCCGGGCACGGCAACCGTCACGCCGACAGGAAGCTTGAAACTCAGGGACGGCTCCGAATACACGAGTCCCAGCACCGCCTACCGTGCCCTGGCAAGCAAAAGTGGGTACGCCGCCCAGCGTAACGGCTGGCTCTGCTGGCGTGTGGGGTCTCCCGATGGGGCGATCCTCAACGATGTGCGCAAGGCGGCGACTTCTGCGGAGCGCTCATAACGACATCCGGCGGTAAGGCAAGGCGCATAAGGCCCACGACAGGAGGCGAGAGGCTGAGGGCAAGCATCTCGTACCAACTCGCCCCGCGCGCCCTTGCCCGCGCCCATCGACCCACGCGCCGTCTGTGCTCTCGCCCACGCCGGTATGCCCCGCGTCCTCTCGTCTCCGCTCGCTCGCCCATCTGCGCGACCAGCGGGCGCTCTCTCACCCCGCCGCGCTTTCTTGTCCCGCGCCGCTCGCACGCTTGTTCGCCCTTCTCGCCGGCCTGCAATCTGCACGTCTCTTCGTGCAGAACGGCCTGCCTGCTTGCGCGGTACGGATGCTATACTATGCGGCACGTTTGTGGGGCAGGGGAGGCACGTGGCATGACCGTCAGTTTGAAGTCGCTTGTGCGCACCCAGGCCAGGCTCTTCGCGTTGCTCATCGCGCTCGTGTGCGTCATCACCGGCACCGTCTGCGCCTACAGCTCCTACCTCAGCGACGAGCTGTACGACGGGGGCGTCGAGAGCGTCACGCACATGTACGAGCAGACCGCAAGGACGTTCTCGCTGTTCGCGCAGCGCAACTGGAACTACCTGGCCGACGTCAACGGCTACATGACGTACATCACCGAGGGCCCCAACATCGAGGAACGCTTCAACATCTATGCCTCGCGTGCCAACAACTGGGAGTATTCCGACGTCTACCTGCTCAACGAGAACTGCGACTATCGCACGATAGCGTCGCGGGCGGGCAACGCCGACAACATAAAGGGCGTTTTCGACGAGATGTTCCGGACGGGTGACCCCATCGTCAGCTCCTACATCGCCACGAGCGGCAAGCGAAAGGTCGTCTTCGCGCGCATGCTGACGACGCCGGCCGAGATCGACGGCGTCACCTACACCGCACTCGCCGTGAGCTACGACAACGCGACGCTCCAGGAGTCCCTCACGGCAAATGCCTACGACGGGATGAGCGACTGCTACGTGGTGCGCCCCAACGGCGACGTCGTGTTCGCGCTCGAGCCCAAGACGGTCGTCGAGGAGTTCATCGACAACTTCGACGACTTCTTTGCCGGCAGCGTCCAGTTCGAGAGGGGAGACGCGGCGTCGTTTGCCGACGACGTGGCGGCCCTGCGGGCAGGTTGCGGGCTTGTCAGCTACGCGGGGCAGGAATACTACATAGTGTGGCAGCCGGTGAACTTCTCGGACTTCTCCCTCGTCGCCCTGGTGAGGACGTCGCAGGTGGAGGAGGGGGTCATGGGCATCCGCAACGCCACCGTCGTCGCGTTCGGCATGGTGCTGCTCTCGGTGGCGGGCACGGCCCTGTGCCTCATCTGGAGGAGGTACCGCCGCGAGCTTGCGCACAAGACGCAGGAGAGCCAGGCCCTGGCCCTGAAGAACAAGCTGACCCTGCAGATGTTTGAGGGCATCGCCCAACTCTGCGAGCGCTTCTCGGTGGCCGACCTGACCCAGGGGACCTACGAGTACCGCGAGCGCGTCCTGGGCGAGCACCTGTACCCCCAGCACGGCAGCTACCAGGACTTGGTCGCGGGCATCGCCAGCCAATACGACTTGATTGACGGTCAGAAGGGCCAGACCATCGAGTCGCTGCTGGCTCCCGATTATCTGCGACGCGCGCTTTCCGAGGACGTCGGCTATGTGCGCTTCGAATACGTGACGAAGAACCCCCGTGCCCGGGGCGCGGGAACGCACCTGCTCATGACCGTGGTGCCCGTCAGCTGGCAGGAGGACGGCACAGTCTCGAAGGTGCTGCTCTTCGCCCGCAACATCGACGAGAAGATCGAGCTTGAGGCCCTGGCCAACACCGACGCCCTGACCGGCCTGCTCAACAAGCGCAGCTTCCTGGACCTGGTGGAGCAGATGCGCCGCAGGAAGGCGCCCTTCACCATGTACTTCCTCGACCTGGATCGCTTCAAGCAGGTCAACGACACGTTCGGCCACGACGCCGGCGACGAGCTGCTGCAGGTGGTGGCCAAGCGCCTGCGCTCGTGCATCAGGGAGGGCGACCTGGCCTTCAGGTTCGGCGGCGACGAGTTCGCGGTCGTGACGTTCGGCGCGTCCGACACCGAGGCCTGCGACGCGCTCACGCAGCGGATAAAGGACGCCATCGCACAGCCCATCAAGGTGGGCGGCAACACGATGGACGTGGGCACGAGCTGCGGCTACGCGAAGGTGCCAGACGATGCCCCCACGCCCGAGGACGCCTGTGTCCTGGCCGACAAGCGCATGTACGAGGACAAGCGCCGCAACCACGCGCAGAGGTAGACAGCGGGAGGGCAAGAAGCGCACGAGCTTACTTGCGCGGCTCTCGGAAGGGCAATCCACGGCCGCAAACAAGTGCGAACCAGTTCGCCTGCGCCAAAACTACCTGGTCAGCCGCAGGTGGGCACAAGCTACAGTCGCAAGCACGCAGGTAAGCACGAACCAGCGCGAACCTTCTCGCTGCCCCATTTGCTTGACATAATGCCTATTATGGCCGCTATGGATGCGCAGGGGAGGCGAAGGGCGAGCCCGGACCTTACTCACCCATGTGCTCGATGACGCAGGCGTGCTCCTTGGATTGGGAGTCATAGGTTATGCCAGCCAGAATGAGGCCATGGTCTGCCAGGCCATCCAGCGCTCGCTGATACCCGCGCTCCCGAATCTGCTCGATCGCGACCGACGGACTCACGTCGCGCTTCAGCTCGACGACAATGCCTGGCAGGTTGCCGGAGCTTGCCAGGGGAATCATCACGAGATCCGCGAAGCCCTTGCCGGCCGGCATCTCGCGCACAAGGCGGTAGCGCCTGATCGCAGAGTAAAACGCCAAGCGCAAGGCGCAGGCAAGAGAGTTCTCGTCGTTGTATTCCAGCACGCTGGCGGCGTCCTCGTGAGCCTGTTGGACCCCTTGGGCAACGGCGGCGGCATCGCCGGCTACAAGCGCGTCCGCCAGGCGCTCGGACTGCGCGAGGGCCCGCGCGACCTCGTCCCATCCGCCGGCCCTTATCGCGTTGGCGTACTCGCCCGCCACCTCGCGATTGGGCACGAAAGCCTCCCCACGCTCGACGTCGTACGCGAGGTAGCCAAGGTGGATGAGCAGGGTCAGTACGTCGTCGGCACAGCCGAACGTCGTCATGTCGTTGCCGTACGTTTCCGTGTTGACAGGAACGCGAAGGCCGCCAACGAGTCGCACCACCTTGTCGTGCAGACCGTCGAAATCCATGTCGATATACCGCTTGAGCGCCTCGAACGTCTCCGTGCGCGTCCAATAGCTGCTGAAACGGCCCGTTTCCATCGCAAGCACAACGGAACGCGGCGCATAGACGCTGCCCACACCCGGCAGCAGGTAGCCGTCGTACCAGGCGCGGCACTCGCTGAGGTCGCGGCCCCACTGTTCGCAAAGGCCGTCGACCTCCGCCTCGGTAAATCCCATATAAGGAGCCATCTCCAGGGGCTCCACCATGCTGAACTCGTCAAACATGTTGAGGGCCGAATGCGTGCCGCACTTCTTCACCGGAAGGATGCCCGTCATGTATGCGAGGGCGACATACGGCTGGTCTTTGAGCCAGGCGCGGAGAAAGTCGAGGTATCGGCGCTGCCCGTCATGGTCGCTCGCCGTCTCACGCATGACACAGTCCCACTCGTCGATGACGATGACGAACTGGCGGCCCGTCGCATAGAACACGTCGGACATGACCTGCGGCAAGTTCTCGGGGTCGAAAAGCGCAACATCGGGATATTCCTGCGCCAGAGACATGCAGCAGAACCGTTGCAGGCGAGCCAGCAGCGCGTCCACGCTGTCGGTCGCGCTCAGAAACTCCTGGACGTTCACCTTGACCACGTCGAAGCGGTTACGCTTTTCGTCAAACGAGGGGTCCGAGGCGATGGCGAGCCCCGCGAACTCCGTCGCCCCGTCCACCGTGCGGTCGTAGTAGGCGGAAATCATGTTGGCGGCCATGGACTTTCCAAAGCGGCGGGGGCGGCTGACGCAGACGTACTCGCGCTCCGTGTTCATCACCTTGTTGAGATACGCGATCACGCCGCTCTTGTCCACATAGATGCTTGAGGCCCGAGCCCGGCGCAGCATCGTCGCGCCGGGGTTGAGGAACTTCCCCATTGCGTCTCCCGTCTCCAAAACCAATCCGCCGCCATCACAGGCGTCGGCCGCTATGATACCCCATAGCCGCCAGGCGACGCGCGGAGGCCCATGCCGCCATGAAGCCCGCTGGATGCGCTGGGGTATTCGAGCCGCCAGTCGAGCCGTCGAGACCCCGCGCGCTCCCTTATCACGATAGTAAAACCGGACTGGCCCCGAGCGCATCGTCGTGAGGCACAATACCGCACCATGGCCCATAGCCCGCTCGACGTACGGCAGCCATTCATCTCGGATGCACAGGATGCACAGGCGACGTCCCTCTTCCGTGCCTCCCACCTGCCCTTTCGGCTATGATTTCCCCGACAGCGCCGCGTGAGGGCAAGCGGCGGCGCAGGGCATTCGATACGGGAGGGCACGCATGAGCCAAGTTGCAGCGAGCACGACGTCCGCCACGCACGACCCCTGGCGTCTCTACGACCGCCTCATCGCCGGCATTCCGAGCGAGGTGCTCGTCACGCGCACGTGCCTGGGCGCCAACTGGAGCTACGTGGAGGCCGAGTGCGGCATGGGTGTGGCCATGACCTGCTCGGGAGGGGCCCGCCCCGCATGCTCGGCCAAGGCCACGCTGCGAGGGCGGACCCTGCGCGAGGTAGCGGGGCTGGCGAAGTCGTGGAACTTCGAGGACGCCACCCTGGGCGTGGCCGCGCTCAACGCCTGGTACGCCCGCCGCGAGCTGCTCGACCCCCTGGGCGCCACCTACGACGACGAGGGCGAGCAGCCCGACGGCCACGAGCGCCGCGCCGACGCCTTCGCCCAGTACGCGGCCCAGATGCCCGGTCGGCGCGTGTGCGTGGTGGGCCACTTCCCCCACGTGGAGCGCATCGCCCGCGAGCGCGGCGGGCAGCTCACCGTGCTCGAGCGCAACTGCACGAGCCCGATCGACACGCCCGACCCGGCGTGCGAGTACGTCATACCCGAGCAGGACTACCTGTTCATGACCGGCGTCACCCTCACCAACAAGACCATGCCGCGCCTGCTGGCCCTGGCGCGCATGTCGGGCCGCACGCACACGGTGCTCGTGGGGCCCAGCGTGGTGCCCGCCGCCTGGATGTTCGACGAGGGCGTGGAGTGCCTGGCAGGCAGCGTGGTGGCCGACCCCGAGGGCGTGCGCGAGAGGGTGGAGCGCGGCGCAGGCATGCTCTTCGGCGACGCGCTGCTCATGTTCGACTGCTTCGCACCGGGGGCAACGACGGCGTAACCGTGCGCCGCACATGCCGTGACGTCGAGAGCCCCCGCACGCGAGTACGTGTGCGGGGGCTTCCCATGCAGGGACGATGGGGCACCGTGCGCGCCCTTATCCAGGGGCGACGCTTGCTCCCGCCTGCCGGACGGCCTCCTACTCGGCCAGACCCAGGCCCTTCTCGAGGTCGGCGAGCATGTAGTCGAGCGCGGTGATGCCGCCCTCGGCGGTGTACCACACGGCCGGGTGCTCCAGGTAGACGATGTTGCCGTCCTGCGCGGCGCGCATGGAGTTGACCAGCTCGTTGTCCATGATCTCGGCCGCGAGCTGGGCGCCCTCGGTGCCGATGGCCGCGTCGCGATCCATGACGAAGATGTAGTCGGGGTCGAGGCTCACGACGGTCTCGAAGGAGGCCTCGTTGCCGTGCGTGGACGTGACGGCGGCGATGGCCTGACCGCCCTGGCCCTCGCCCGAGGAAGCCTGCTCGTGGCCGGACGCCTCGCCCGAACCCGAGCCGCCCTGGCCCTTGCCGTGTCCCTCGCCCGAACCCGAGCCCGAGCCGCCGTTGCCGCCCTGGCTGCCCTGCTCGGCGGCAACGCCGGCGGCCACGTTGTCGAAACCGATCTCGCGGCCGATGATGGAGCAGCGGCCGTCGTTGCCCAGGACGTTGAAGCTGCCCGAGGTGCACATGCCCACCACGGCCGTCTTGCCGGCGGCGAACTCCTGCAGCGCCGCGATGCGCTCGTCAAAGGCGGCCATCTTCTCGCCCACCTCGTCTTCCAGGCCAAACATGCTCGCGATGGTGGTGGCGTTGGCGCGCACGCTCTCGATGACGCCCTTGCCGTCGGCGGCGGTGTCGGTCTGGAGGAACACCACGGGGGCGATCTGGCTCAGGTCGTCGTACATGGAGGAGAGGCGGCCGCCGATGAAGATGACGTCGGGTTCGCAGCCCATGACGGCCTCGAGGTCGGCCTCCTTGATGGTGCCCAGGGCGGCCAGGGCGGCGTTCTCGGCGTACTGGGAGAGGTAGTCGATGCGCGTGGACGCCATGCCCACCACGCGATCGCCCACGCCCAGGGCGTCCAGGATGTCCAGGCTCGCCAGGTCGAGGATGGCGATGCGCTGCGGGTCGCGCGGGACCTCGAGCTGCACCTCCTCCTTGGCGCCGTTCAGGCAGGTGATGGTGACGGTGTCGCCGGCCGCCTCGGCATGGGCGTCGCGCACGGCGCCGCTCAGGGCTGCGGGCGTGGCGGCAAGAAGCGCCAGGACGGCGCCGGCGGTGAGAAGCTGGCGGCGGGACAGGCTGGCTGCGGCAATCTGGTTATGCATGGTTTACTCAACTTTCTCTCGATGTAGATGATGGCGGGCGTAGCACTCGAAGATTGGGGTAACACGTCGGGAAAACGCCGCGCGGGCAGCAAGTACCTACAGGTGGCAGGCTCCAGCGGGCAGCAAGTACCTGCGGGCGGCAGGCTCCTGCAGGTGGCAAGCTTCACGCCCGGCCATTGCGACATTGCAGGCAGACTCCCCGCGCGAGGTGTTCGCGAGCGAGCAGACGCGTGTCCGTCGCTCCCCTAGTAGTACAGCGACAGCGGCTTTCCCTGAACCTGGACCACCTGGAAGTCCACCCCATAGATGCGTCGCAGGGTCTCGGGCGTCATCACCTCCTCCACGCTCCCGAAGGCGGCCACGTGTCCATCCACAAACGCGCAGATGAAATCGGAGTAGAAGGCTGCATAGTTGATCTCGTGCAGCACGAGGACGACCGTCTTGCCCAGCTCGTCGCACAGGCGGCGCACGGTCTTCATGAGGTTGGTGGCGTGGTAGATGTCGAGGTTGTTGGTGGGCTCGTCGAGCAGCACCAGGTCGGTGTCCTGCGCGATGACCATGGCGATGAAGGCGCGCTGGCGCTGCCCGCCGGAGAGCTCGTCGATGAAACGTCCCTGGTAATCGTCCAGTTCCATGTAGCCGATGGCCTCGTCCACCCGGCGCTCGTCCTCGGGGGTGAGGTGGCTTCCCGAGTAGGGGAAGCGCCCGAAGCTCACAAGCTCGCGCACGGTGAGCTTCATCTGCACGTTGTTGGACTGCGTGAGGATGGCGAGCCGACGGGAGAGCTCCTTGTCCTTCCAGGCCGACAGGTCGCGACCGTCGAGCTCCACCGTGCCGGCGTCGCGCGGCAGCAGGCGCGAGATCATCCCCATGACGGTGGACTTGCCCGCGCCGTTGGGGCCGATGAGCGACACCACCTTGCCGCGCGGGATGTCGAACGACACGCCGTCCACCACAGGGCGGCCCTCGTAGCGCTTGGTGAGGTTGCGCACGCTCAGGGCGCAGGGCATGTCAGAAAGATTATCCATGTATGACTCCTTAAAGGGGGTCCGAAGAACTATCGGTGGGTACTCGCTAGCGAGATGCCCTTAGGCCTTTTGCGTCGTGAGAAGCAGGTAGAGGAAGTAGGCGCCGCCGCCCACGGTGATGAACACGCTGATAGGCACGACGTAGTTGAAGACGTGCTCCACCAGGAGCTGCCCGGCCACGAGCACGAGCATGCCGAAGAGGGCCGAGCCTGCCACGAGCTGCGCGTGGCGGTAGGTCTTGAGCAGCTGCCGCGAGAGGTTGGCGATGATGAGCCCCAGGAACGAGATGGGCCCCACCATGGCGGTGGCCACGGCGATATAGAGCGTCACGCCGAGCAGCAGCCTGCGGATGCAGCGGTCGAAGTCGACCCCCAGGTTGATGGCCTGGTCGCGGCCGAGTGTGATGACGTCGAGCTGGGCCAGGTCGCGCCGCAAGACGAAGGCCACGAGCGCCATCACCGCCACGCAGGCCACGATGACCTCGGTGTTGATGTTGGAGAAGCTCGCCACGAGGCTCGACAGCAGCGTGTCGTACTCGTTGGGGTCCATGACGCGGGTGAGCGTGGACTGCACGCTGGAGAAGAACGACGACAGCACGGTGCCGATGAGCAGCACATAGAGCACGTTGTAGTTGGTCAGGCGAAAGAGGTAGCCGTAGATGAACGTGGCCGTGACGCCCATGATGAGCAGGTCGCACGCAAACGAGGCATTCGCGTTCATCGCCAGCCAGCTGCCCGTGCCCGCCACGAACACCACCGCCGTGTGGATGAGCGTATAGAGCGCGTTCATGCCAAGCAGGCACGGCGTGACGATGGTGTTGTTGATGATGGACTGAAACACCAGCGACGCCGCCCCGATGGCAAAGGCGGCCACCACCATGGCGGCAAGCTTGGGCGCACGGAGCTTGAGGGCGAAAAGCATGAGGCGCTCGTTGGAAAACTTGACGCCTACCAGCATGTATGCGACCGCAGCGAGCAACATGAGGCCGAGCAGGACACACAGCCTGCGCCGGTTGGCCCGGCGCGCGAGAAGTGCGGGCGCACAATCGGCGGCGGCCTGTGCGGCCGGCCGCGCGGCCCTCTCGGCGACCATCTCGCTATCCAACTCCGCTGCCATCAGCGAGCACCCCCTTCCGCGAGCGCCTCGCCCGTGCGAGTGCGCCCAAAGCCAAGCTGCTCCTTCACGTTTGCCCAGGTGAGAGCGCGGCGTCCGTGCTTGAGGCGGTACACGAGCAGGGCGATGAACACCAGGCTGCCCACGATTCCCACGATGAGCTCGATGGGCAGCTCGTAGGGCGCGATGACGGTGCGTGCCAGGATGTCGCACCCCAGCACGAAGAGGCTGCCGAAGAGCGCCGTGTCCACGAGCGTGCCACGGATCTTGTCGCCCTTGAACATGGCTACGATGTTGGGCACGATGAGGCCGATGTAGGAGATGGAACCCACGGTTGACACCACGGCGGCCGTGATGAGCGCGGCGATGCTGAGGCCGCCAAAGAGCACCGCGTTGTAATGGACGCCCAGGTTCTTGGAGAAGTCCTTGCCCATGCCCACGATGTTGAAGTGGTTGGCGAACACGAACGCCGCCGTGATGAGCGGCACCGCGAGAAACACCAGCTCGTAGCGGCCGCGCAACACCAGTGAGAAGTGTCCCACGAGCCAGGTGGAGAGGGCCTGGTTCATGTCGAACTCGAAGGCGATGAAGTTGGTGACGCCCGTGACCACGTTGCCGAACATGATGCCCACGAGCGGCACCATCACCACGTCCTTGAACTGGATGCGCTGGATGAACCACACGAACACCCAGGTGCCTAGGATGGCGGTCACGAACGCGAAGAGACTGCGCCCCCAGATGCCCGCGCCCGGCACGAACACCATGGCGATGAGCACGCCGAGCTGGGCCGACTGGATGGTGGCGCCCGTGGTGGGCGACACGAACTTGTTCATGCAGAGCTGCTGCATGATAAGGCCGGCCACGCTCATGCCGGCGCCCGTGCACAGCACCGCGAGCAGGCGCGGCAGGCGCGAGGCAAGCAGGGTGAGCCACTGGTCGGCATCGCCGGCGGCAAGGCCGGAGAGGTCCATGTCGAGCACGCCTATGAACAGCGACGCGACCGAAAGCCCAGCTAGCAGCAGGGCCAAGATAACGGTGGACAGATGACGCTTGAGCACGCAAAGCTCCTCTTCAGGTCAAGAAACGGCCGGATGAGCGGGCGTGCATCAAGCAATACTATATGGCTAACATGCAACGGGATAGAGCGGTGCTGCAGGCTAGCCGGTCTTACCTGCTGTCTGCAGCGCTCGCTGGGACGAATGGTAGCAAAGGATTACTTTCCGTGGCCGCGGCGAGTTTTGACACCCCATTGGTTTTCCATAACTTACTCATTGGGCATGAGCCACCCTCATGACCCGCGCGCGCATTGTGCATTGCGCAACACCCATGCCCACTCGTCCCTTCCGTCCATGCCGCACGACCGACCCCACCGCGTGCGTTAGAATTCCTCCAGGTCACTTGGAGAGGAGCGACGCACATGGGACAGCGCCTGAACCCGGGCAACGCCGACCTTGTCTCGATAGGAGCGGCCGCGCACGCAAACGAGGGCGGGCCCATCACCAAGGCCAACAAGGCGGTCAGCGACCGCCGACCGAGGAGGCGCCCCAGATGAACACGCAGAAGCGCATGCGCGACGCGCTCGTCGGCCTCATGCAGACAACTCCGGTGGACAAGATCACCGTCCAGGCCATCTGCGAGGCGTCCGACGTGAGCAAGCAGACGTTCTACCGTCACTACGCGGACAAGTACGCCCTGCTCGAGGAGTGCTTCGAGGTGCTCGTGCTCAAGCCGTTCGAGGAGGAGTCGGGCACGCTGCGCTGGAGCGAGGGGCTCGTGCACCACTTCGCGCGCATGCGCGAGCACATGGTGTTCGTGCGCAACGGTTACCTGTCGGGCGACGTGAACGGACTCTTCGAAGTGGACGTACGCCTGACACGCGCGGTGCTCGAGTCCATCATGCGCCAGGCCGGGGCCGACCTGGACGACCCGCTGCTGAGGTTTGCCCTGGAGCTGGAGCTGTACGGCAGCATCTGGCAGATCCGCGACTGGGTGCTTGGCGGCATGGAGACCTCCGACGAGGAGATGGCCCGCCTCGTGGTGGCCGCGATGCCCGAGGTGCTCAAACCCTACCTGCTGGGCGGCGAGGAGAGCTGAGCCAGCTAAGATGCTTATGAGTATGATACTCGCAAGCATCTTAGCTGGCTGCCTTTCTCGGCGCTGTCGTTTGGCCGCTGGTACTACCTGTTTTCGAAAGCCGCCGCAAGCGAGGCGACGAGGCAGAAGACGGAAGGGCGCGACGACCTGGTGCTCGTATCCGCAGATGAGATGTTTGCCTGCGTGCAGTAGCGCCCGGCGCGCGCCTGCTTCGCGCGTGACGATATGCGGGGAGCGTCACATTTGAGACGCCCGGGCGCAATCGACACGGTGCAAAACGGGGCCTCTTCCCCTTGAATACTACCTGAAGGGCGGATTTGCGCCACAGGGAGATGCCCGGCTCAGGGCGGGCTCGGGAGAAGGGGTAGAACCATGGCAAAGCAACGGGGACGCACGGTTACCGTGGGCGCCGCATGCGCGTCGGCGTTCGTGCTGGTATGCGCGCTGGCCACGGCCGGGTTGGGGGCGCAGGCCCAGGCGGAGTCGGGCGCGGCTCAGGTCGACGGGCAGACCACCGCGATTGTGGCGGACTCGAACGGACGGGCGGTCGTCGCAGGGGCGGACGCGCGGGAGGGTGCGGGGGGCGCCGGCGGTGCCGGCGACGGCAGCGAAGAAGCGAGCGGGGCGGCCGACGCCGAGGCGGGCGCCGACAGCAGCGAAGCGGCAGACGAGTCGGCTAGCGCCGCAGCACAGGCGTACGCGAAGGCGACGCCCAAGGCAAGCGGCACCTGCCTGGAATGCCACAGCGACGCCGACAAGCTGGAGGCGTCGAAGTCCTCCGACGACATCGACACGAGCCTCTACCTGGTAGACGCCGATTATG
>CAVJGP010000016.1:26112-35222 GCA_963648855.1 Alistipes onderdonkii
TGCCCGAGGTGAGCCAGGAGCTATGCGACCGCTGCCACGGCGAGGGCACCGCGCTCATCACCGCCGACGACCTGCAGTACCCCGACTACGAGTCCGACCAGGCCGTAGACCCCCTGCCCGCCGTGGACGTGGAGGATTACGCGGACTAGGCGGACGTGCGGACGTGCAGGCCCGGCCCACCAGCGAGGGGACGCTCCCCTACCGGCGGGCTGGGCCTTTCGTGCGCTTGGGGCGGCTCGCCTCCCATGATGATGCGGCCGCTTGCCTTCTCCGTCGGGCTTGAGAGGCCGCGGAACTCGCCTGGTACCCTTGCGTCGCCCGTCATTCTTGGCCTTCGGACGAGTTCTGTTATAAATTACGTTGCCGAGCCCAAAAATCGCCCATCTTCCAGATAAACCTGGCTGAGCGACGAGTTCTATAACAGAACTCGTCAAAAAGCCGAAAATCGCGCCCGGCATAAGTCCATCCAGGGCGTATGGTAGGCCCGAAGACGGCCAATCTGCGTGGTTGGGGGCAAGCGATGAGCCGATGCGTGGACGAGAGACTCTCGAAGTTACTCGATGCGGCCGAGCGCAGGGGTGCCTGTCTCGCTGCACAGTCCCGAGACGACAGGCGCGCCCTCCAAGCAAGGGAGCAGAAGGGGGGCCTGGCATCGCCCTTCCCCCTCTTGTACGCCCGCAAGGGCTACTGGGATGGCCTCGTGCACCGGCCGGATTTGCGCGCGCTGCATCTCGTGCGGGGATTCGCCGCGCTCCATCCCGACGCGGTATTTGCCCAGACCTCGGCTGCCCTTCTGTACGGCCTCCAGGTAACGGGCGCATCGCTCGGCGCATTGCATCTCGCCACCCCCTCGTCGGCGCATTCGGCTTCTTCTGGCGGGATAATGCGCCACGCCATTCCCGATGAGGAGTTCGAGGCATGCCCGTCCATCGGGGGCATTCGCGTGACGTCGTTTTGGCGAACGGTTTTCGACTGCTTGAGAACCCTGCCGGAACGCGAGGGCATCGTGGTAGCCGACTCGGCCGCACGTAAAATGGGCGTCTCGGCATGGCGTATGCACGAGCAGATTTACAGACGGTTCCAACGGCACAAGGGTATTGACCGGGCGCTCGGCGTCGCGCGATTCGCCGACGGGCGCAGCGAGAACGGGGGCGAGTCGGTGGCGCGCGCCTGCATGATGTCTTTGGGGTACGAGCTGCCTGAGCTTCAGGTATGGTTCAACGACCCCGTGGACAACGACCGCTCCTACCGGGTGGACTACCTCTGGCGAGACGAGCTGGGCAGGCCGCTGGTCATCGGGGAGCTCGACGGGCACGAGAAGACTGGCAGCCCTGAGATGCTCGGCTCGAAGACCACGCACCGCGCTCTGGCCGACGAGCGCCGGCGTGAGTCGCGCCTTACGGCGCTCGGCGTCCCCGTCATGAGGATGTCGTTTCGGGAGGCCACCGACCCGGCGTATCTCGACCGACTCCTGCATGCCTATGGCGTCCCGCACAAGCGGGGAAGATGGGTTTGGACGCACGCGATGAGCCTCAACATGGAAGGCTGGGCCGTCTGGACGCATGTGAGCGTGCCAAAACGACCGCTGCACAGCGTACTTCGCGCCGACCGGAGCCATGCGTGAGGTTCGCGGGCGATAAGACGGTCTGACGGTTTGGATAACAGGCGAAACGCACAGCTGCGTTTGGCTGCTGAAACTGATGACGACTGGCAGTCGTATCGCAAGTCCTCATGTCGACCATTGGCGGCCCAAACGCAAGCCAGCCCATGGTTGCCCGGGGGCATATAGTCCGTTCAGGGGCTATAGAATCTGCGCGCCTCACTTGTTATCTAAACTTGACGATACAAGGGCATACCAGTTGGGTAAGTGAACCGCCTGCGAAGAATCACCAGATAACACCAGGTCAAACTTTCTGTCCCCGCTCATTACAGCCTGAGATGTGGCCGGCCCCGCCGCATCGGGTCGCAGGCCCGACGGCGTGGTTACGACTACGGCGCGCCCCGAAAGACGCATCAGTCGAACGTCCCCGGGTGCGTTTTACGACTGAGGAGTCCCTCCCGCCGTTGCCATCCGCCGTTCACCGAGTCCGGCGGGCCCGTCCACCTGGGGGGCGGCATGAATGCGCTGGTATTCCAGCCAAGGCTACGCACGGCATGGGGCGACCTCGCCCTGTGCGGGGCTACTCGGGCGAGCTGCTGGAATCGTTGGTGTCGTTGGTCAGCTCGTCTTCGTCGTCGGGCACGTATTCCAGCAGGTCGCCGGGCTGGCAGTGCAGCTCGCGACACAGGGCCTCCAGGGTGGAGAAGCGGATGGCGCTCACCTTGCCGCACTTGATGCGCGACAGGTTGACCTCGGAGAGGCCTATCTTGAGCGCGAGGTCGCGCGAGGCCATCTTGCGCTGCGCGAGCATACGGTCGAGCCGCGTGACGATCATGGGGCTACACCAGCCCGTCGTCTTGCTGCTGGAGCACGCATCCATACTCGATGATGAGGGCGAACGCCCAGATGACGAGGCCCGCGTAGAGAAGCGGCAGGTCGACTATCTGGCCAAACTCGACGGCCCCGGCGGCAAGGGCCGAGGAAGCGTCCGTCTCGAGGGCTTTGCTGGCAATCCAGCACACCAGGCCCGGAACGCACGACGAGAGCAGCACGAGGCGCGAGATGACCTTGATGTCGCGTACGCACTCCTGCCTGAACGGGCCGCCCTTCTTGCCTGCCTGCGAGAAGAACCTCACGCCGACAAGGCACGTCGCCATCCAGATGACATAGGAGCAGCACTCGTTGACGCAGGTCAGAAGCGCCTTGTCGCCCACGGCGGCTGCCTGGCAGGAAGTGAAGAGCAGCGCGGCCAGCAAGACGCAGCCCACAATGCACACGCCTTTTGCCTCCCTGCACTGCTCGCGCATCTCCGCGAGCGTCCGCGCCGGGGTGGCCTGGGTGCCCTGTGTGCCGGTCGCGTCATCGTGCTGCATCTTCATGGCAAACCTCCTCGCTCGATTGCGCGCTCATGGCGGGCATGCGGGCTACTTGAGCTCACACGCCGTGTACGCGACACTTAACGATTCGCGACTAGTTTATAACGATAATCGTTAAGCAATGCAAGAGGTTACCCATAGTTTTCTCAGGATTTGTTTGACAGCGAGGCCACGGCACCCCACACATCGAGGGTCACCGGGCCAGTATTGCCATACCACCACACCAAAGAAGAGCGGCGGGGCCCCTGAAGGAAACCCGCCGCTCTCATCTACCTTGCTTGGCTGCAGTATCCGGCCGTCGCGCCGCTCGCCCTCGCTCGCCTACTTCTCTGCGAGCTCCTTGCCCAGGACGCGGCCCAGGGTCATCGCCATGCCCAGGGTCAGGCCGGGCATCGGGGTGGTGTACTGCACGGCGAAGCGGCCGCCGGAGTTGTTGCCCGTGGCGTACAGGCCGGGAATCGGGTCGTAGTTCTTGTCGAGCACGGCCTGGTTCTCGTCGATGACCAGGCCGTTCAGGGCGCAGGTGCCCACCATGGGCTTCTCCTCAACGCTCATGATGGCGTAGAACGGCGGCTCGCTGATGGAGAGCAGCGTCTTGGGGTCGCGGCCGAAGTCCTCGTCCTCGCCGGCCTCGCAGTAGCCGTTGTAGGTGTCGATGGTGGCCTGCGTGGTGGCGCGCACCTCGTCGGACAGGCCCATGTAGTCGAAGAGCTCGTCGAGGGTCTGGGCGCCCCAGGAGCACACGGTGCCGCCCTCGTCCACCTCGCCGCCCTCGGCGCCACGCTCCACCCAGGAGGCGAAGGTGGAGTCGAAGTCGAAGTAGTCGCCGCTGCGGCCGACAGGCATGCCGAAGTGCTCGGGTGCCATGGCGCTGATCTGCTCGGCGTACTTGCTGTCAAAGATGGCGTAGTAGCGGCCGGGCTTGTTGCGCTCGGCGCGCATGAGCTGGCCGAACACGCCCATGAAGGTCTCGTCGGTGAAACGGCGGCCCTTGGCATCAACCCACATGAACGGGCTGCCCCACGGGTTCTCGCCGCCCTGGAAGCCGGCGCCCCACCTCAGCAGGTTGGTGGCGTAGGTCTCGCTAGAGTACCTGACCTGCGGGCTCACGAGGGTGCGCGTGACCGGGTCCATGGAGGCGCCCACCCACATGCCCATCTTGATGCCCGAGCCGTCGCGGCCGAACATCGCGCAGGTCATGTCGTCGGTGGACAGGCCGTGCGCCTGGAACAGGCTGCGCTGCTCGTCCTGCAGGGCGACGTACATCTGGGGGTTGGCGCCGTAGTCGCCGCCAGCCAGCACCACGCCCTTCTTGGCGACGAACTTGATGTAGTTGCCGTCCGCATCCTGGGCGATGACGCCGGTGACCTTGGTTTGCGGCACCTCGACCTCGGCGGTGCTCAGCACGCCGTTCTCGTCGGTGGAATCCTGCTCGACGGTGGCGGTGGCCTCCTCGGTGGTCAGCACCACGCCAGTCGTCTCCCAGTACCACTTGGCGCCCTGCGACTCGGCCTGCTCGATCAGCGTGGGGGCGGCGCCGTTGAAGTTGAGCTGGATGGAGCCGCGCCAGCACTTGAAGCCGTTCGTATCCGCGCCGTCGTTGAAGTAGGCCTCGTTGGTGTCGAGGTTGTGCACGAACACCTTCTCGGTCACCTCCTCGGGCGAGTTGGCAACGAGCCAGTCAACGAGCTCGCCGGAGTTGTCCACGAACTTCTTGATGAGGCGCGGGTCGGTGCGGTTGTTGTTACGGCGCTGGTACTCGGCGATGAAGGCGCTCTTCTTGATGGGCTCCACGCCCTGGTCGAGCACGTACTGCGAGTTGATGGAGGCGATGTCGTGCAGGCCGTAGTAGAAGATGGAGTCCTCTGCCTGCGACTCGATGACGGCCACAGTCGCGCCGGCCTCGGCTGCGGCGCAGGCGCACATGCAGCCTGCGTTGCCACCGCCCATCACGACGATGTCGGCCTCGACGGTGTCGCTGATCTGGTCGTCGCCGATGACGGGGGCCTCGCCCACCCAGGCGAGGTAGTCGATGGCGGGCGTGCTGGCGTCTGCCGCGGTGTCGTCGGCGAAGGCGGCCGAGACGCCTGCGCTGGCCGCGAGGGCGGCGGTGCCGGTGGCGGCGCCTGCGATGAACGAGCGGCGGGAGACCTGCTGGGACATGGTGTTCCTCCTTGGTTTGTGGCGTGCCACTTTGGGGCACGCGCATCCCCTTATGCGTGCAAGGCCTTGCGCTGCGGCGCGTCGGCGGCGTGCAGGGCCTTGCGAACGCTTCCCATGCTAGGAGGCGCGTGCGGCGGGCGGTATTGTCTTGTTGGCAGGAGAGGCCCCATTTGCCCATCACCCGCAAAGAATGAGTGGTCTGAGCTGGGAAAATGGCAAACGGCTGACAACATGCAATCAACCAGACATGCGCGGGGGGGCGCGGGCGGGCGTGGTACCATGCGCGAAGCAGACGCTACGATGGGAGGACGGCATGGCGTGGGGAAGCGTGACAAGCAGCCTCAAAGGCGCGGCGCAGCGGTTGGTCGACGGGCTGACGGTGGGGCTTGCCTGCCTGTTCTCGTGGTACGATCTGGCATTTCGCGTGTCGGTCGGACCGCTGTTCTCGCTGCCGGTATGGTTTGTGGGTTATCCGCGCCGCGACCTTGCCCGGCTCTGCTTCCTTGCGGTAATCGTGCTTGTTTGGGTGGTCGCCTGGCTTGTGCTGCGTCGCCGTGGCCTGCCGAGGGCCTCAGGTCTCGCCGGCTTGCGCGTTCTCGGCGCGGCGACGATCGCCATGCTCGTGGGCACGGCGCTATTCGTGCTGGGCACACCCGGGGTGCCGACGTGCATGGCAGGCGGGGCGCTTGCCGGGCTGGGCTTTGCCGTGACGGTGGCCGTGCTCGTCCTGCGCTCGGTTTCCTACACGGACGGACCGTCGAACCTGGTGAAGACGGCTGCCTGCGCGCTCGCGCTTGCATGCGTGGTGAAGCTCCTCGCACTGCCCCTCGCCGCTTTTCCCACGCAGTTGCTCGTATGCGCGCTACCTCTGGCGTCGCTGGCCGGCTTTGCGTGGGACGGCCTGGTCGTCGCACGGCGTGGGGGGACGGCCACGCCCGCGCCGGTGCGCAATGCCGCACCCGACCTGGCGCGTTCCCTCTACCGTGACCATGCGACCACGCTGTGCGTGTGTTTCTTTGGCAAGGCTCTGTTCCTCGGTATCGCCGGCTTTGTGACTGATGGCATGGCGGGCGATGCCTACCTGACGTTTCACCTGGCCACTTCGGTCGCCGGTGGTGCCCTTGCCTGCGCCGTCTTGCTTGTCTCGCGGCGTCTAAACCCCGAGGCGGCGTTCATCCTGCTGCCCGTGGCCCTGGGCACGGCTGCCATGCTGCTGCCGTTTGGCGGCGCGTTCTGGGTCGACACGTTGTCCCTGATACTGGGCAAGGCGGTCGACGGCTGTTGCTTCATGCTGGCGGCCGTCGTCCTGGTGGAACTGGCGCGCGTCGATGCCGACCATCCCGGGGCGGCCGTGGGCCTGCTCGCGGGCATCGCCGCCCTTATGGTGCTGGGTATCCTGGCGGGCGGGGCGCTTATGAGCCTGTTCGGATTGGACGCCACGGTACTCGCTCTGGCGGCCCTGCTGCTCGTGTACCTGGCCATGCTGGCGCTGGGGGTCTCGGCGCAGCGGCGCACGCAGGCGCGTTACATCATCGTACGCAACCCGGACGACGTGGCCCGCATCGCAAAAGCGCAGGCACAGGCCATCGCCCGCGACTTCCCCACCCTCTCCCCGCGCGAGCTGGACGTGCTCGAGCTGCTCCTGCAGCATCAGACCATCGACGGCATCGCCGCGCAGCTGGGCATCTCGCGCAACACGGTGAAGTCGCACATCGGCCACCTCTACGAGAAGACCGGCCTCAACTCACGTCAGCGGCTCGTCGATCTGGCGGCCACGAAGACCATCCGCGCGCGATGAAGCGGGGATTTGCCTGCGAAAAGACCCACGAGGGCATCACGCCATAAAACTCATGGGGACGCCCATGCGCTCCTCGGTGAGGGACGGCAAGGCCCGCACGGGCGTTGTGCGCGACGAAACTCCGGGCTGCTTACGGCCCGCTCAAAGACGAAGGTAATCCGCAAACGTCGGCTCCCGTCGTCGCTGGCAGGCAGCGAGCACATATTGAGACGGATTGGCTCCAAACCGCGAATACCACCGAGGTGAGCGGCGCGCCTGCGGGTGCGTGTTGCCCGTGCATCCGCAGGCGCGCCTGCAGGACCCCTACTCCTTCGGCGCCTTCTCCACGAAAGCCGGGTCGATCGAGGGCTCGGCAGGGGCGTTGTCCAGGCTGATGCCGTGGGTGCGCTCGGAGGCAGGGATGGGCAGCGTGCAGGAGAGGCCCTGACGGCGGCGTGCGCGCAGCTCGGCGGCGGCGGTGAACACCACGTCGGAGCTGGAGTTGAGGGCCGTCTCGCAGGAGTCCTGGATCACGCCGATGATGAAGCCCACGGCCACGACCTGCGCCGAGATGGCCGGGTCGATGTTGAACAGCGAGCACGCCAGGGGGATCAGCATGAGCGAGCCGCCGGCCACGCCCGAGGTGCCGCATGCGCCGATGGCCGCCATGATGCACAGCATGATGGAGAGCAGCGGGTCCACCGTGATGCCCAGCGTGTTGCACGCCGCCATGGTCATGATGGCGATGGTGATGGAGGCGCCGGCCATGTTGATGGTGGCGCCCAGCGGGATGGAGACGGAGTAGTTGTCCTCATCCAGGCCCAGATCCTGGCAGAGCTTCATGTTCACGGGGATGTTGGCCGCCGAGCTGCGGGTGAAGAACGCCATGACCGCCGACTCCTTGAGGCAGCGAAGCACCAGGGGGTAGGGGTTCACGCGGCAGGCCAGGAACACGATGAGCGGGTTGGCGATGAACGCCACGATGAAGATGACGGCCACGAGCACCGCGACGAGGTGGCCGTAGACGGTGAAGATCTCCACGCCCGAGGTGGAGACGCTGCTGTAGATGAGGCCGAGGATGCCGAAGGGGGCGCACTCGATGACGCCGCGCACCACGGTGGTCACGGCGTGGGCGGCGTCCTGCAGCAGGTCCTTCGTGGTGGGCTTGGCCTTGCGCAAGGCAATGCCGATGAAGACGGCCCACACGAGAACGCCCAGGTAGTTGGCGCTGGCGAGGGCATCCACCGGGTTGGAGAGCGCGTTGGTGAGGAGCGTGGTCACCACGCTGCCAAGCTCCTGGGGCGCGCCCGCGGCATCGGCGGCGTCCACGCCCGTGAGCACGAGCTCGCTGGGGAAGAGGTAGCTGGCAATCACGGCCAGCGCGCCGGCCACGAGCGTGCTGAGGATGTAGAGGAAGATGACCGTCTTCATGTTGCCGGCAGAGCGCGCCGTGCACAACGCGCCCACTACCAGGAAGAACACGAGCACGGGCGCGATCGCCTTGAGCGCCGTGGTGAAAAGCGTGCCGAGCATGCCGACCCACGAGATGCCCGGCACGGCAAGCGCCAGCGCGATGCCGATCGCCATGCCGATCACAATACGCAAGATGAGAGGTACGCTTGTGTAGCGCCTGATGATACCGTTCACGTTGCCTGCCTTCTTGTGGGGCCCGCCGCAGCGGCGGGCTGTCGAATGGAGAGCATGGGGCGGCACGGTCGGGCAAAGGCAAGAACGGCCAGACGGGCGCGCACCAAACAAGCCAGCCCGCAACCTCCCCTGCGCGCCCCGCGCATGTGCGCGAGCGCCCCGGTTGCGAGCAGCGGCGTTCCACTCTAGCACTTGAGGCACGCCGCACAACCCAGGGCAGGCCGAGCGGTGCCGGTTTGTTGCGCCGAAGGCGCGCGGGTGGGCAGCGGCCACCTGCGCGCTCCAGGCCGCCCTCTCGCGCTCGCCCTCCCGCGCCCGCGCGCCCCAGGCCGCCCCCTCGCGCTCGCCATCGTGCGCCCCGCCCGCCCGTGCCTGACCACTCTGCTCGTCCTCGCTCCCTGCGTCAGACTGCCCCTCGTCCTCGTCCTCGTCCCCCGTGCCTGCGCGCGCCTGGCCGCACCCTCGCGCGCGCCGCCACGCCTGCGTGTGCCCAGCCGCCCCGCCCGCCTTTGCTCCCCCACGCCCGCCTTCCTGCCCTCCCCCGCCG
>CAVJGP010000017.1:0-35183 GCA_963648855.1 Alistipes onderdonkii
CCTCCAAGGAATCCGGCCGTACTTCTGGCGCTCGGGCAACTCCGCCGAGGTGGATTTCATCTTTGAGCAGGACGGGCGTGTCGTCCCGGTGGAGGTGAAATCCGCAGACAACACCATGGCGAAGAGCTACCGCCTGTTCTGCAAGCGCCACGGCATTCGGCGCGGGTTCAAGCTGTCGCTCAAAAACGCCGTCACAAACGTAGACGCCGACGGCTGCGAGACGATAAGCCTGCCGCTCTACCTGGCATGGAGGATCTCCGAGCTGGCAGGGTCGTCGTAGACGAAGGCACGCGCCCGCGGCGACCGGATCAGGCAATCCGGCTGAATAGCGTGTGCGAGGCACTGGCCGCAAAGCAAAACGCGAGGAGCCCCGCTCGACCCATTTGTTCGAGCGGGGCTTCTCACGTTGAGAGGCGGGCCGTCACGCAGGCAGCGGCCTCATGAGAAGGCTCGGGGCTACCCTGCGGCCGCGATCAGCTCGCTCGCTGTTCCCGTCCAAGGGGCCGAAATGCTTCACTGCCTGCTTTCGCCTACAGTGCCGGCCCCTGGAACAGCTCGTCGTGGGAGCCCATGCGCACGAGCCGTATGACCGGGTTGGTCTTGTGCGGCAGATAGAGCACGATGACGTCGACCTCGCCATCTGAGAGATGAAAGTCGACGTGCCCGTTGTAGTTGCCCCCGGGGTTGCTCAAGATGTGTGCGCGATACTCTTCCGGAAGCTCGCCATGCGCGGCAAGCTCCGACACCGCAGCCTCGAACTCCGCCTTGATGCGGGGGCTGCGCCTCGTGACGCGGCGGTAGTCTGCCACAAAGGACGAGTCGAGCCGAATCTCGTACATGGCTACTCCCTGTCCAAGAACGCCATCATCTCTTTCACGTCGGTAAACGAGACGCTGTCGTCAGGGATGAGGCCCATAGCCTTCGCCTCAGCGGCCACCATGGCCTGACGGGTCTCCTCGTTGGGAACCTCGGGAGCCGCCGCAAGCTCGAACGGGATACGTCGCTGATTGACAAGCTGGCGCACGGCCAAGTTGAGGTACGCGTTGAGCCCCAGGCCAATGGAATCAAGGATGTCCGTCGCCTGCTTCTTGAGCGACTCGTCGATGCGGATGGTGGTCGGTTTGAGCGTGGCTGCCGTAGACATGAGCGTGCCTCCCTTTCTCGGTTTGCCTCATTGTAGGCACGCATCTGATGCTTTTCAACGTCTAGGTGATGTTAAAAAGTTTCAGAGTCCATTGTAGGTTTGCCAACGGTCGGCGGCACCATGGTGAAGAGCTGCCGCCTGTTCTGCAAGCGCTACGACGTCGGCGCAGGTTCAAACTGTCGCTCAAAAACGCCGCCACAAACGTGGACATCGACGGCTGCGAGACGATAAGCCTGCCGCTCTACCTGGCATGGAGGCTCTCCGAGCTGGCAAGGTCGTCGTAGACGAAAGCACGCGCCCGCGGCGACCGGGCCAGACCAGACAGGTCAGCTGGACGCCGACGTGCGCAGGAAGCTGGCCCTGCACACAAGAAGGCCGCTGCAAAGGTTCGGGCACCGCTCGTCTGGGCGAGGCGGGGCGAACCTTTGCAGCGGCCTCATGAGGGGGCCGGGGGCTACTCCGCAGCCGCGATCAGCTCATCCACCGTTCCCGTCCAAGGCGCCGAGCGGGGGTTGAACTCGCTGAAGTCGCAGGGGTCGCAATACCACTTGGGTGCCCAGATCTCGGAGTGCATGGGCTTTCCGCAACGCGGGCAGGGATAGTACCTGAGGGTGTGGTACCAGTTGTCCTCGGTGCCCACCTGGGTGACCCAGCCGCTGTAAACGCGTTCGATTTTGTGGCCCGAGTCGGGGTCCACGAGTCCGGCGGCGACCTCGGACAGCTCCTGGTCGTTCAGCTCGGCGTTGACGGTCTTGGGGGTGGTCTGCTCGCTCATGGGGTGCTCCTTCTGTCTCAGCGGCCGGCTCTTCGGCTGCTTGCCTTTTGTCGCGCCCATCGTACTCGCCAAGCTGGCCTTGGGTGGATGGCAAGCTTACAGGTTGCCATTTCGGCCCGACTTAAAGTCGGTTCGTGCCTGCCCGTGTGATATGGCGCATGCAGCTTGAGCTTCGCTACCCAAGCATCCCCGATGTTCGCACAAGCCATGTGACAACGGGCACGGCCAAACCCTTGCCCGACAACCCCAAGATGTTCCCGGTCACCGGGCCACAACAAGCCCGGCGAATGCCCGTTACTCGCACCGCTCGCTTGCGTCCGGATGTCCCTCGGCCCAGGAGCCCGTGGCGGCGTCCCAGCGCATGCCATCCATCTATGCCCGGATGTCCCCTCCTCGCGCGATGTCGAGAAGCTCCTGCTTGGAATGCACGCCCAGCTTCTCGTATACGTGCCGTATGTGGGTGCGCACCGTGTTGAACGAGATGCCCAGGGCGTCCGAGATATAGCTCGCGCTGCGACCTGCGGCCACCAGGCTGAAGATGATCTCCTCGCGCTCGGTGAGGCCGTAACGGCGCGAGAGCTGAGCAAGCCCCGAATCTGCCCGCGCACCCGTCTGGGAGACAAGACCGGAGAAGGCGCCCTCAAGGTTATCGGGCTGCGCGAGTCTCTCGGGAGCCTCGCCCGGACGCGCCTGCGGAGTTTGGCCCACGGGACATCCCCGGTCGACCTGGCCGTCTACCAAGGCCGTTCCGGCCGCCTGGTCACCTGGCACACCCGCGTTGCCCGTCTGACCCGGCCGGCCCTCAAGGCCCGGATGGCCCACACGGCTTGTCTGGCCCGTCGCGCCAACGGCGCCCACGCCCACCGCGCGTCCCTCAAAGCCCACGCCTGCCGCACGCCCTTCAAAACCCGTGCTGCGCGGCCGCTCCACCTGCCCCGCCAGGCCCGCTTCGCCCGCCTGCCCTGCACGGCCCTCCATGCCTGCACGTCCATTCAACTGCCAGAACATCCCCGCGAGGTACAGCACAGCGAGCAGCACGGCAAGCACCCGAGCGGGCAAGCCAGCCCCGGCCGCGCCCAGAACCTGCGTCGCCATCTGACCTGCGCACATGGCCTCGAACATGATGCCGGCCGCGATGCCGTCCACCGAGTAGGGGGTCGCCCTCATGTCGTAGGAGAAGATGGCCACGATGAGCACCCAGAACGACGACTCCCACATGAGGCTCCCGTTGGAGAGGGGGATGAAGGCGGCAGCCGTGGCGCACCCGGCGAGGAAGGGCGGCAGCACACACAGGCACGACACGAAGGCAGCCGTCCCCCGCGGGTGGGTCTTCTGCCGCGCTAGGCGCCACAGCACCCGGCACGAGCCGAGGATGACCGCGACGGAGACCACCTCGAAGAGCGTCCAATAGTTGATGCCGCTCTCGACAGGAGGCACGTCTCCCTTCGCCACCCACACGACCACGGACCCCACGACGGCGAAAGCGGCGCACACCCACACGAGCACCTGAAGCGAGCGGCGGCCCTCCTGCCGGGCCTCGGGGTCGGCGGGCAGCGGCTCGCGCGAGGAGCACGCCAGCGTGACAAGCGGCAAGGCGAGCAGCAGCCCCTCCCCCACGGTATACGAGACGGTGCTGGCGGCACGGAACGCGAAGTAGAAGCCCACGGCCCACACGAGGGCGTGCGGCACGCGGAAGTGATGGGCGGCGGGGCTGCCCGGGGCGATGCTGGAGGCAAGCACCACCGAGAACAGGCCTATCGCCAGCCCCACAAAGAGCGCGCCGAGATAGAAATACGCCTCGCCCACGGCCGGGATGATCGAGATGAGGCTGAGGGCCGCACCGAGCGCGGCCAAAAGGCTCACGAGGGGGATGCCGGTGTATTCCGTGGACGCCAGGCGCACGTCGAGCAGCGGCCGCCACGCAAGGTGCGCCAACGCCATGGCCGCCAGGACGACGAGGGCGAAGGCCACCATCTGCGCCTCGCTCCTGCCGTCGCCCAGATAGAACGTCGTACGGATGACCATGTGCGAGGCGAAGAAGTAGAGCGCCCCCATCCCGATGTCCATCCCGATGTTTTTGATGGCCGAGCCGTCCGCTGTGAGGCCGGGCGCCTGCCCGACCGCGCCTTCCTGCTGCATTGAGCACCCCCGTCGCCCGATGTGCGCACTCCCCTTGCGCGAGCCATTATGTTGAAGCGTCAAAAGGCGGCCTTTTGGGGCCGCACGTACTCCCTTGCGCACGCTATTATGCCAAGGCGCAGGCGAGATATGGGTGCGATATGGGCGCGATGTGGCCGCAACCGCCGGGTGATTTTCAGACAACAGGGGCACGTGCGGTCGGCAGCTTTCCCGCAGCCCGCCTTGGACTGCAGGAAAAAGACGAGAGCCACCGGACGTCGGGCGCAGCACAAACCGCCCTGATGCCGCCGTCGGCCAACCCCGCCACGCGCGCCCCTCCCGCCGCCACGCCTCACCCCACATCAAAACACCAGCTAGCGGCATCACTCATTTTGCGCGCGCAGAAAATCGCCCAACCCCGAGGCGTCAAGCAGGCACTTTTGCGTGATGCACGGCGCGGGGCGGCGGGATAGGTTCTTGAGCTGTCAACGCGCCGCCGCAGGGCTTGCAGGCACAGGGGGCCGGGCCGCGCATCACGAAAACGCTCGAAGGGAAGGAACCACGATGGCAAACGTGAACCGCAGGAGCTTCATCAAGGGCGCAGGCGCGATGGCCGCAGCCGGCGCGATCGCGGCCGGGGCCGCACCGCTCGCCGCCATGGCAGCCGAGGCCGCGAGCCTGGCGGACGGCACCTACACGGGCACGGGCACGGGCATGGGCGGCGACATCAACGTCACGATCGAAGTCTCCGGCGGCGCCATCTCCGTGACCGACATCTCCCCCAACAACGAGACCAAGGGCATCGGCGGCTACGAGGCCATCGAGGACGGCACCTACGCCGCCCAGGTGGAGGCCGCCCAGTCCGCCGACATCGAGGGCGTCTCCGGCGCCACCATCACCACCAAGGCCATCGAGGAGGCCGTGGCCGACGCGCTCGCCCAGGCAAGCGGCACGGGCTCGCAGGACGGCGGCGCGGCAGGCGACGACGTCATGACCGCCGAGAGGTTCCAGAACCTCACCTGGTCGTTCGAGATCGCCCCCGACCCCGTCGACGAGTCGCTCATCGAGGAGACGGTGGACTGCGAGATCCTCGTCATCGGCGCGGGCATGGGCGGCCTGGTCACCGCCACCTCGGCCGCCGAGGAGGGCGCCGACGTCATCCTCATCGCCGAGAGCTCCGGCCCGGTGTCGCGCGGCGGCTCCAACGCGGCCTTCAACACGCGCCTCACCGAGGAGCTGGGCATGAACTACACCCGCGAGGAGATCGAGCCCATCTTCCAGTCCATCTTCGCCGCGAACAGCTTCCGCCTCGACCAGGAGAAGTGGTGGCTCGTCTACGAGAAGTCGGGCGAGGCCATGAACTGGCTCATGGACAGGATGGAGAAGCACGGCATCCAGACCGTCATCGAGCTCAACCAGCAGGACAACGGCGGCCCGCTCGCCACGCTCAACGTGTCGCACTCCTTCGTCACCCCCGACAACGACGCCGCCGGCGCCTGCCAGCAGCAGGCCGTCGAGGCGCTCGCGCAGGACATCCAGGACGCCGGCGGCCAGGTGATTTACAACACCTGCGCCGTGCAGCTCGACCGCGCCGACAACAACACGGGCCGCGTCACCGGCTGCGTCGCCAAGCGCGACGGCCGCTACATCCGCTACAACGCCTCCAAGGGCGTGGTGCTGGCCACGGGCGACTTCTCCCGCGACAAGGACATGGTGGCCAAGTACTGCCCCATGGCGCTGCCCTTCGGCTGGGGCGGCGTGTACGACGGCAGCGGCCTCAAGATGGCCATGTGGATCGGCGCGTCCTGGCAGAAGTACACCCCCAACGCGCCCATGCTCGCCACGATGGGCGACGAGGTGCTGCCCTGCCGCTGGTGGGCCGAGGGCGCGCTCACCACGTTCCCGGGCCTGCTCGTGAACAAGAAGGGCGTGCGCTACTCCAACGAGAACTGCACCTACGGTTACATGCCCTACCCCCAGCGCGTCCAGCCCGACGGCTGCGCCTTCCTCATCTGGGACGACAACTGGGTGTACGCCAGCGCCCCCTGGAAGGGCGACCGCGTGGGAGGCGAGGACCGCGACACGCAGGAGGTGTACGACTCCATCGCGGTGCTGTTCGACACCGACACCGACTGGTCCACGACCGATGAGTACGCAGGCTTCGACGCCACCATGGCGGCAAACGCCGTGAAGGCCGACACCCTGGAGGAGCTGGCCGACGGTCTGGGCCTGCCGCGCGAGGCGTTCCTGGCGCAGGTGGAGCGCTACAACGGCTTCTGCGAGACCGGGCTTGACGACGAGTTCCACAAGGACAAGCGCTTCCTGCTGCCCGTGAAGCAGCCCCCGTTCTACGGCATCAAGAACGAGCCCTACACCCTGTGCATCACCGGCGGCCTGAACACCGACATCCAGATGCACGTGTGCGACGAGAACCAGGACCCCATCCCCGGCCTGTACGGCGTGGGCACCGTGGTGGGCGACATGTTCGGCGACATCTACGACTACCGTTGCCCCGGCATCAACCTGGGCGGCTGCTGCGACACCTTCGGCTACCTGCTGGGCAAGAACCTCGTGAGCGGCGCGTGGTAGGAAGAAACTAGCAAGAAAGGCCTGGCAAGGCGAGAGCGGCCGGACCCGACAACCCTGCGGGGGCATCGCTGGAAGGCGGTGCCCCCGCTTTGCGTTTCCCGCTCAACCCACTTAACCCACCAGACCCCAAGCCGCCGTCAGGCCGACGCCCGGCAGACATGAGAGCCTAACCCAGCGGAACCCGCCCCGCAAAGTCGCCCGCCTATCCTTGAGAGCGATATCGACACCCCTCGGGAAAGGACCCACCATGAAGGCAAACGGATTCGGCAAGTTGCTTTCCGACCTCTCCTGCACGACGATGACCCGCAGGGGCGCCGTCGGCCTGATGGCCGGGGCTGCGGCAGCGGGCACCGCGCTCGCCGCATGCACGTCCGCCTCCCGGGCGCTCGCCGACGAGCCGACCCTTCCGGCCGCGACTGGTTTCACTCTGCCCGAAGGCCTTGCGCTCGCCCCGGACGGCACGCTGGGCGACGTGCTCGTGGTCGTGGACATGCAGAACGCCTACCTCGAGGACCAGTGCTGGGCGTGCACCAAGACCAGCGCCTGCGCCGAGCAGATCGCCAAGCTCATCGAGGGGGGCGTCTGCGACAATGTCGTCTTCACCGAGTACCTGGCGCCGGAGAACCCCGTGGGCACCTGGGTCACCTACAACGAGGTGAACGCCGAGGTCAACGCCGACGCATGGCTCAACGAGGTGGTCGACGACCTCAAGCCTTACCTCGACACGTACCCGCTCTACAGCAAGTCGACCTACTCGTCGTTCGGCAACCCCGACTTCAAGGCGCTCATGGCGCGCGCCGGGCGCATCGTCATCACGGGCGTCATGAGCGAGTGCTGCGTGCTGGCCACAGCCATCGACGCCATCGACACGGGAACGCCCGTCGTCTACCTGACCGACGCCTGCTCCGGCTCGTCGCAGGAGTACGAGGACATGACCGTCGCCCTGATGGAGTTCGCCTCCCCCACCCACACCGCCGTCATGACCTGCGACGAGTACACCGCCCTGCGCCAAGGGTAGCGCGAAGGGAAAGCAGCGCGCGAAAATAGCCGCAGGCCCCGGCCCCCGGCGTGAAACCGGGAGTCGGGGCCTGCGGGTGTCGGTGTCTGCGATTCCACGGATGCTCCGCCAAGTCCAAAAATCACCGGCCCTACCCCGTTGTATCACGCGCTTCCATCCGCGCCCGTAACTCCTCGCGCGAATGGACGTCGAACTTCTTGTAAACATGCTGCACATGGTTGCGCGCGGTACCGTTCGAGACGCAGAGTTCGCGCTCGATTTCGGGCGTGCTCATGCCGCGCAGCAGCAAAGCAAGCACCTCCTCCTCGCGCCGGGTAAGGCTGTAGAGGAACGCCGCTCGCCTACAGCGCTCCTCGAGCGAGGGCGGCGGGGTTGTGTGGGGCCCGTCGCCTGCCCCGTCGCCGCGCAGCTTGATGCCCCACGTTGTATCAAAACTTTTGCCCACTGCGCACAGCGACGACGATGCCACGAGTATGACAAGCGTTGCCGCAAGGACAAGATCAGCCTCAGCTGAGGGAGCAACGAGCAGCCCCGTGCCGGTGACACCGGAAATGGCGATAGCCACCACGATACGTGGGGCGCGCGAAAAACCGAAGAGCCACAGCGGGTTGACGTCATAGCGGTACGAGATATTGAACAACAAAACGTAGGTAAACGTTGAAAAGCACTGGTAGGCAAGCCGTGCGAAGAACACCGCAGGCACACCGGAACCGCGAAAAAGCGAGAGTGCCCCAAGAACTCCCACACAGCCCAGGGGGACGGCGACGCCGCCCAGGACCCTGATATCGAAGCAATCGGACGGGCGCAACGCCATGGCGAGGAGGAACAGCGCAGCAATTACCGCAGGCGTGCCATGCGGCGTGGAATCGGCCCCGGAAGGCCCCGCAAGGTTCGCGACGAGAAGCGTCATGACGGCAAAAACGCCCATGAGAAGACATGGCTGAAGAGGAAACGACCAATGCGCGACGGGACGCCCGACCAGCGCCTCAGACGAGTCGGCCGCGTTTTTTGCCTCGTCCACCCCGGGTGCGCCCGGAACAAGCAAGGTGCTTGCAATCCCCGCCGCCGCAGCTGCCACCACACCCAAAGCGCCGGGGGCCAACTCGACAAGCAGCGATGCGAGCAAGGTCCCGACGATAGTCGAACAGGCAAAGCAAACGCATGCGTCGCGCATGCCAAGACGGCAGAACGATTCCATCCATGCAAGCGTGACAACAGCACGCGCAACACCCATGCCGACTCCGAGCACAGCCGCGAGCCCAACAGGCATAGAACCGTCAAGGCTCAAGATGAGCAGTCCCACGGTGGAAACGGCGATGATTGACGCCGTGACGGCGAGGAGGCGCCGACGTTGCTGGAGTGAGACGATACACCGACAGAGGCAGGCGATGGATACAAGCGACACGAAGTCGGCGACCATGAGGCACAGGGAGAACATCGGCAGCGGATCCGTTGCGGCAGACCCTATATCGAAGGACTTCGTTCTCTCAAACCACACGAGGAACAGGACATACCCGGGCAGCGTCGCTCGCATGGCCGCGTTGCAATTGAATCCCGTCCCGCCGCCGCGCCCAGCGCAACCAGTACCACGCCGAACCTCATCGGAACCCTTGCCTCGTATGCCCATCGCGTCTTCCGTCCCTTTCTCCCGAGGGTGAATGATAGCATGCGCCACTGTGCCGAACTGACATTTTTGCAGGTAGAAGCATGCCTAGGAAAATAGGCAACCGCCACGCTTAGGAATAGGAGTCTGGATAGTCGTCCTTCTCAACGCTCGCCCAATATATTGGAGACGCGCCAGGGAACACCGGCACTTGAATCTGTCCGGCACATCCCAGGCAAGGACGCCTGGGCCCAACGGCTTCGGCGAACCGTCGCGGAAGAACCAAACGGAAAGGGAGAAAAGGACATGACTATCACGAGAAGGTCGTTCGTCACCGGTTCGGCTGGAGTTGCGGGAATGGCGTTCGCCTCTGCGACGGGGGTTGCGGGCATCACAGGAAGCGCCACAACCGCACGCGCCGATGAGGGCACCGAGGCTGCTGCCGCACCTGCCGCCGTTCCCGCATGGACGCAGCTCAATCCCCAGGACGAGGAATATACCTCGAACACCACCGACTTCTCTGCCATCTTCTCGCCGATTCAGGTCGGCCCAATGACGCTTAGGAACCGCATCGTCAAGTCGTCCGCCGGTTCGGACACTCTGCCGCGCGACAGCACGGAGATCTCGCAGAACATGCTCGACTATTACGGGCGCATGGCCGACGGCGGCGCGGCGCTCATCATCGTCGAGGACGGCGCGACTTCCGGTTTCGGCATGAACCCCTCAGGCAAACTGCGCCTCGACTCGGCCGACCAGGGCATCGAGGTCTGCCGCAAGCTCGCCGACCGCGTGCATGAGGGCGGTGCCTACATCGGCACCCAGCTCGGCATCGGCTCCCCGCTCGACCCGGGCGACGCGAACGCCTACACCATCGAGGAGCTCCAGACGCTCGTCGCCCAGTACGGCGAGTGCTGCGCGCGCCTCAAGGCGGCCGGCTTCGACTGCGTCGAGATCAAGGGTGCCACGACCGACGGCCTCAACCAGTTCGTGACCCGCCGCTACAATCAGCGCGAGGACGAGTACGGTGCTCAGACCGAGGAAAACCGCGTCCGCTTCTTCAGGGACATCGTCGCGTCGGTCCGCGAGGCATGCGGCGAGGATTTCGGCATCCTCACGCTCATCAACGCGGTCGAGGAGAATGACACGGCGCTTGGCGACAACGACAAGTTCATCCTGATTGAAGAGTCCCAGTATCTGGCGAAGTCGCTGGTCGAAGCCGGCGCCGACCTCATCCAGGTGCGCGTGGCGACCATCGGCCAAGAAGCCAACTGCTGGGCGACCGACACGAACCACTGCGCCTATAAGGCCCATGGCACCACCGGCTACGGCACTCAGTTCGATTATTCGACCCACTTCGAGGGTCTCGTTGACGGTTCGCACTACGGCGCGGGCGCGTTCATCCCGCTCGCCCGCGAGATCAAGAAGGTCGTGGACATCCCGGTGGGCTGCGCCAGCTACATGGACCCGCGCACGACACCCGACCTTATCAACAATGCAGTCGCCGACGGCAGCGTCGACCTCGTCTTCATGAACCGCCCGCTCACCGTCGACCCCGAGCTCCCCAACAAGCTGCAGCAGGGCCGCTGGGACGAAATCGCGCCCTGCACACGCTGCTTCCACTGCCACGGCAAGCCCTACGGCGAGGCCGAGATGTGCCGCGTGAACGCCACGACCCAGTACGCCTACACCGACGAGTTCCCCGAGGGCTACGACTGCGCGCCGGCCGAGACCCCCAAGAACGTGCTGGTCGTGGGCGGCGGCGTGGGCGGCATGGAAGCGGCCCGCATCGCGGCGCAGCGCGGCCACAACGTCACGCTGTACGAGAAGAACGGCTATCTGGGCGGCATGCTCCCGTTCGCCGAGGCGATCAAGGGCGGGCACGAGCACCTCGGCGATCTGCGCTCCTACCTCGAACGCCAGCTCGAGCTCGCCGGCGTCGCCGTTGTGGCGGGGACCGAGGTCACGCGCGAGACGGTCGACGGCCTGGCTCCCGACGCCGTCATCCTCGCCGTGGGAGGCACGCGCGCCGCAGACTACCCCGAGGCGGTCGGCATGGACGACTTCATGGGTGCCGAGGTCGGGGAGAACGTCGTCATCCTCGGCACGGGCCTGCAGGCCACCGACCTCGCCATGTATCTGATCGCCCAAGGCAAGAAGGTCCAGCTTGTAAACGAGAAGACCGCCGATGACGTTGACGCAGAGCAGTCCCACTGGGTGCGCACCTACGTCCGCGCCCACCTGTACGCTCACGGCGTGAAGGCGTGGAACGACGTGACGATTAACCAGGTCGCAGCCGACAGCGTGACGTTCACCATGCCCACCGGCCACCAGAAGACCCTCGTGTGCGACACGGTTGTCGACTGCCTCGACATGCAACCGAACATGGCGCTCTACCAAGAGCTTGAGACTGCTGGCTACGAGGTTCACGCCGCCGGGTGCGACGCCCCCAAGAACATCCAGTCGTCCATCCACGCCGGGTACAAGGTCGCGCGGTACCTGTAAGGCATCGTACATGTGCGTAGAGCGACGGAATCCGCAAGGCACTGGAAGCACCCCGGGATTTTGACGCAGACCACGGGCATGCTCGGTATGTCTGGGCGCAGGTATCACGAGTGATTGGTGAGGCTTCCGCCTCCTGCGCGCTGGCGTTGGAGGCGGCATTGGGGGCGACGGGCCGCTCGCAGCCCGTCGCCCCCGCAGAGTGCGTCAGCCTTTTACCAGATCACGATCTCGTGGTTGCATGCGTCGGGGTTCTCCCAGAGGAACGTGCCGTCCTCGCGCTTGAACCTGTCGGCGATGTCCTCGAAGGAGCAGGGGCTCTTCGGTTCGAACCCGCCTGTCAGCGCATAGATGACCGTGTAGCGGCCGGCAGTGATGCAGATGCCGTTCGAGGCGCCGCCTGGCATGGTCCAGTCCACGCCCCCGCACAGGTCGCCGGCATCCACGCCGCAGGCGAACAGGCCGGGGATGGGCTCCCAGGTAGTAGCGTTCAGTACCTGGTAGTTGGCGTCCACCTCCACACCGCCGTTGATGGCGGCCAGACCGGGCTCGTACTTCAAGCCATAGAACGGCGGGGTGTCCAGCGCCTGCATGTACTGGGCGGCCTTACCGAAATCCTCGTCCAAGCCTTCGGCGCACAGCTCGTTGTAACGCTCGACGGACTCGACGAACGGCGCGGGCTCCACGCCCCACATCTCGCACAGCCCCTCGATGGTGTCGGCCCTGTAGACGCCCTTCTTGCCGTACTCCTCCTGGGCAACAAGCATGCCGTCGAGCATCTCGCACGAGGCAAGGTTGGGGCAGGAGGCATACTTCTCAGCAAAGGAGCTGTCAAAAATGCGGTACATGGTGGGAGCCTTGTCGTGGTAGTGGTACTTAATCGGTATGTTCCACGACGACATGGGGCACTCCTCGTTGAAGAAGCGCCTTCCCTCGTCATCGAGCATGAGGAACGGCACGCTCATCATGGTGTAGCGCGAGACGGCCAAATCGTGGACCTGCTTGGGATGGCCGCCGGGGACGATGCGACCACCGGCGAGACTGGCAAGGATATGGCCGTCGCCCGTGCGCGCGCTCTGGCGACGCTCGAACTTGTTGGTTGCAACGTCGGCGCAGTAGCGGCTGACAAGGGCGTCGTTGTTCATATAGTCGCCTGCGGCCAGGATGACGGCAACGTTAGCGTTGAGCTTGACGTAGTTGCCGTCCTTGTCCTTGCCCACGGCGCCGGTGACGCGGCCGGAACCGTCCTGGATAAGCTGCACGCACGGCGTCCCGTAGTGGATGACGGCCCCGCGCTCCACGGCCAGGTCGGCTATGGCGGACATGGCCTCCACGTTGCTGGGCATGCTCACGCTGAAGCTCGCGACCACCGCGCCATCCTCGTAGACAACGGTCTCCTTGCTGGAGCAGTTCGCGGGCTCGACGCCCGCTTCGGAGGCCTTCTGGACAAACCAGCTCACGGCCTCCTCGCTATGGTCGAGGAGGTAGTCGAACAGCTCGCTGTTCATGCGCCACTGATTGGCCCTCATCCAGTCGCTCTTGAAGCGCTGAAGCGCCCCCGGAGTGCACTGACTCTTGATGAAACCGCTCTCGCCCTTGCCGTTGGCGGCGACGATGTCCAGCTTCTGCAGGGCGCCGACCGTAGCGCCCTCCTCAAGTGCCGCCATGATGGCCGGCACACCGGAGACGCCCGTGCCCACGACGACGATATCGTAGGTTTCCTCGGACGCGAAATCCGTGACGAGGTCCAGTTCCACGACGCTCTGGTCGAGATCCTCGGGCTGGATGCCCGCCGGAAGACCGCTGGGAGTGGCGACATCGGAGTAGTCCGCGACCCCCTGCTCGTCGGCATGCGCCACGCCCATGCCTGCAACGAGGGCCCCGGCGCCAAGCGCGGCGCTTCCGACGACAAAGTCGCGGCGGTTGAGTGCTTCCATGTGTTACCTCCTGTAAACGTCCTGCATATGCGCAGAGCCGGCATGCTCGGCGCGACAATGTCATCTTGGAGCACGGCGGCTTTGGTCAGTAGACCGAAACGAGGGGTATCCCTCTTGCGCGCCGCGTCCGAACACACACCCCTGGAATAGGGGTTGACGTCCAGTCAACCCATCGACGATTCGCCTACAATGCTGGAGGCAAAAAGGAGGCTTCGTGAACCAGGCCGTTTCAAGGTCCGACATAGACTGCGGCACAGGGTGCGAATGCGCCCGTTGGATACTGCTCGTGATGGGGATGGCGTTCTTCTGGCCCGCCATCTCGCTGTACCGTCTCAACCCCGCCACGCTCGTCCCAGATGAGGGGCAGGCCAGCTTCAGCGCTTGCATCGGCACCAGTGACCTTTTCTGGGCAGTGACGGCCCTAGCGGGAGGCCTCGCCCTGGGCCTGCTCGGCCTGCGGCGGGCAGGCATGCCGCCGCGCGCCCCGAGGCGCGCCCTCGTCGTCTCGGAAATCGCGCTCGTCGGGTGCCTGGTCGCGGGCGCCCTCACGGCCGGCTCCTCCGACAGCGTGGCATGCCAGGCTACAACGGGAGTCGCTGCCGCCTGCTATCTTCTGGCGCTGTGCTGCTCATGGGCACAGGTGGCCGACGCGTTTGCGAACGAGAGTCGGCTCCTCGCCGCCCTGCTCGCCTCGTTCGTCCTCACGGTTCCCCTCGCCTGGCTTGCGCAGGAAGGCGCCTCGCTCGCGCACATCGGCATGTCGAACGGCGAAGCGCTGCTATCTCTCGCCTCGGGGCCGCTCTGCCTGGCCTCCCTGCGCCTCGCCCCCCAGAGGTGCCTAGTCTCCCGCCAGTCGGAGGGCGGGAACGGCGTGCGGCGCACCGTCGCAGCGGCATCTTCGACATTCACGATGTGGGCTACCGTCGTGGTGTATCTGGTCTTCACCACCGTGCTCCGAATCGTCTCGATGGTCGGTCTTGAACCCGACGAGGCGCTCACCAAGTCATCCGTCTCAAAGGTGATGCTGGCGCTGCTTGGCGCAATCCTGCTCACCGTGGCGCTGGTGTCGAACAAAAACGTCGAACCGGACGATTCCGGCCACGCGGTGCGCTATCCCTGGGCACCCTTCCTGGCGCTGTGCCTGGCGGCCCTCTACGCTTCAATCGCATTCTTCCAGGTCTCCCCCTGGCTGTGCCGCGCAGTCATCTTCCCCAGCAGGATGTGCGCAGACGCCCTTTTGTTCCTCCTCGCCATCGAGGCGGCCCGCCGACTCAAGACAAGCACGCCCCCGCTGTCCTGCCTGCTGTTCCCCACGGTTCTCGCGGTACAGCGCCTCGTGCTCATAGGGGCCTACGCATGGGCGTCGGGGCTGAGCAGCGGCGCGGCGGCCTCGTTCGTCCTTCCCGTAACAGCCGCGACAGCCCTGGTCACAACCGCCTGCACGGCACTGTGCTTGTGGCAGGTGCCTTCCAGGCGTACCCAACCCGCACCGGAACACCCCGACACAGGCGGCGAGCATTCGGCACGCCTGAATGCCTGCCAGTCTTTGGGAAAGAGGTTCTCCCTGACCGAGCGCGAGCTACAGGTGCTGGAACTGCTCTCGTCCGGTTACGGGCAAAAGGGAATCGCCGCCGAGCTGGGGCTGGCCACCAACACGGTTCACTCGTACACGAAGAGCCTCTATGCTAAGACGGGCATCCACAGCCGGCAGGAGGCGGTGGACCTGGTGAACGGGCATGGGCGAACGTCAAACAACTGCGCACGCATCAGGCGCGGCGACATGGCGCCCATATAAAGCGCGGTAAGGGTTGGGGCGAAGGGGGACGCGCATGCGGGAGTTTCTGGACAGGTTCACGGGCAACATCTCGCCGTCGGCGCTGCTGGTGTCGGTGTTCTTCTGGTCGTGGATGGACCTCGTGCCGTTCAGCCCCCTGCTCGCGACATCGGCGGGCGGCACGGCGGATGCGGCCAACCTCGCCCTGTCCCTGCTGGTCGCCAGCCTGGTGCTCGGCGTCGTTGCCGCCTCGCGGCCGCTGCGCGAGCGCGTCTTGAAACCGTCGGCCTTCGCCACGGCGGCGCTCGCCTTCGGTTGCCTGGGGTCGTGCGTCCTGTTCGCAGGATACCTCTGGGGAATGCGGGGCGTCTCGCTTGCAGGCGCAACGCTGACCGGCCTCTTCCAAGCTATGGGCGTCGCGCTCGTGGGCAGCATCACCGTGTGTCAGGGCAAAACGAACGCCCTCATCCACATCGCGGCCTGCCTGCCGGCCAACATCGTCTTCGTCCTGCTCGGGATGTTCCTACAACCGGGGGCGGCGGTGTTCCTCTGCTGCGTCCTTCCCCTGCTTTGCGCCCTGGCCTACAAGGTCTACCTCGTGCGCGGCAACAACGCCGAGGTCATCCGCACCGTGAGCGTCCCGCCCAGGCGCCGCAGCCCCTCGTCGGCGCCCATCGCGGGCAATGTGGTGCTGCTGCTTCTCGTCACGTTCGCCTTCGGCTTCGTCAACTGCCGCGTGCAGTTTGCCGGCCTCGCCTCGGTGCCCGGCCCCGTGACGGACTACTGCTCGCTCTTCGTGCGCGCCGTCGTGGCCGGCGGCGTCTTCTGCGCCTACGTGTTCCGGTCGCGCCAGCCGTTCGAGCTCCTCCTCGTGGCGATGGCCACCATGGCGCTCGGCCTCTTCGCGCTGTGGCTCACGCCCCTGGGCAGCACGGTGCCCGCCGTCGCGAGCAGCACGCTCTTCTATGCCGGCTATGCCCTCTTCGACCTGCTCGTCTGGGCCGTCATCGTCGTCCTGCACAAGGGCTCGGCCGTCCCAATCCAGCAGTTCCTCTGCGCGGCCTATGCCGTCGATCAGTTCGGCAACTTCGCGGGCACGGCCTGCGGCATGGCGCAGATGAGCGAGGAGGCGTGTTCCCTGGCGCTTGCCGCTCTGGGGGCGTGCCTGCTCGTGTGCGCCTTCGTCGTCATGAACCTGCCGGGCTCGCCCCTGCGCGACCTGCACGGCGCCGTCGTCGACCGCGAGGACCTCGACGCCCGGCCCGACATCGCGCCAGCCAACACCCCCGCCGGCCCAGCCCCGCAGGCACACCAAGGCACGCCCCGGCCCGCGCAGGCCCCTAACGCCTCGCAACCCGCCGAGGCACCCCACGACATCCGCCTCCTCGCCTCACGCTACTTCCTCACCGAGCGCGAGGCCGACATCCTCGCACTGCTCTTCTCGGGCCGCAGCGTGCCCTACATCGCCGAGCAGCTCACCGTCTCGCCCAACACGGTGAAGACCCACGTGCGCCACATCTACGCCAAGCTCGACGTGCACAATCGCCAGGAGCTGCTCGACCTCTTTGAGCGCCCCGAGAATAAATAGGGCATCTACCTGCTAAAACATTGTCAATCCCCCAGCGGCGGAAGCGTCATCACCTTCGGGTGACATTGCCCGCGCTCGCTTGGATGTGATGACCCGGGATCGCACCCTGCATGCCATGCTCATGTCAGCGCCGACGCCAAGCGGCGCACATCCGAAAAGCGACATGAAAGGGGCAGGTCATGGCAAGGAACGCATTCACGAGGAGGAGCTTCGTCAAGAGCGCGGGGGCAGCGGGGCTCGCCCTCACCCTCTCCGTGCCCGTCACCGGCGCGGCACTGGCCGACGACGCTCCCCTGGCCGACGTCGCCGCCGACAAGCGCACCCATCCCGACTACGACTGGGCCAGCCAGGTGACCGAGGAGCTCTCCTGCGACGTGCTCGTGGTGGGCGGCGGCTTCTCCGGCACCTGTGCCGCCGTGCAGGCCGGCGAGAACGGCGACTCGGTCATCCTGTGCGAGGGCCAGTCGTTCCTGGGCGGCAACGGCCTGGGCGTCGAGTGCACCAACGCCTACGGCCTGCATCCCAACTCGAGCAGCACCACCCTGGGCGAGATGGTTGCCTTCGAGGCCAAGGAGCAGGCCTACACCGTCAACCAGATGTTCATCCGCGACATGGTGGGCCACGCCGCCGAGAACGTCCAGTGGCTCATCGACAACGGCGTGCAGTACACCCCCGTCGACGAGATCGACGAGGCCTACCTCGCCATGTACAAGGAAGGCCACTACCGCGCCGAGTTCAGCTTCGACTACCCCTACGCCAACGGCGCCGCCGGCCAGGGCTTCTTCCCGGCGATGAAGGCCAAGCTCTACACCTACGGCGTCAACGTGCGCCTCTCCACCCGCGTGCGCGCCCTCATCAAGGACGCCGACGGCCACGTGGCCGGCGCCTATGCCACCGACGACTTCGGCGACGTGGTAAAGATCAACGCCCGCAGCGTCATCGTGGGCACCGGCGGCTTCGGCGAGGACGAGGAGCACTGGGCGCGCCTGGGCATCGACCTGTCCGACATCCGCGTCATCGGCACCGCGGGCCACTACGGCGACGGCGTGAACATGATCATCGAGGCCGGCGGCATCGACCACGGCGCCCCCGCCTTCGGCTGCACCAACATCATCGGCTCCGCCGGCGCATGGGGCCCCATCTGGGACAAGCTGTGCTGGGGCGGCCCGTGCCTGTGGGTTGACATCAACGGCGAGCGCTTCAGCGACGAGGCCGTCTCCACCTACACGCACAACTTCGAGCTGCAGAACGTCCCGGTGCGCCTGGCCGGCGGCACCTGCTGGAGCGTCATGGACGCCGACATCCTGACGTACATGCTGGACGGCGACGAGGAGGCCACCCAGCTCTGGGAGGAGATGCTCGAGGAGGGCGACGACTGCTACAAGGCCGACACGCTCGATGAGCTCGCCGACATCATGGGCGTTGACAAGGAGCTGTTCCTCGCCCAGGTGGAGCAGTACAACGCATGCGTCGAGGGCGGCAAGGACGTGGACTACGGCAAGGACGCGCAGTACCTCATGCCCATCGCCACGGCGCCGTTCTACTGCGGCCTCATCCGCGGCGCGCTCGAGGGCCTCTACTCCGGCGGCGTGAAGACCGACCGCAACTTCCACGTGAAGCTCCCCGGCCGCGACAAGGCGTTTGAGAACCTCTTCGCCATCGGCGCAGACGGCGGCATGCTGTACAACTTCGTGTACGGCCTGGACATCAACGGCTCCATGAGCTGCCACGGCGTGAACAGCGCCCGCACCGCCGCCAACCTGTCCCACCAGATCGTGACCGAGGCCACCGACGCGCTCCCCACGCCTACCGTCACCAACGCCAACACCGTGGTCAAGACCGTCGTGAACCAGCTCTCCGTTGCCCAGGACCTCAACATCACCGCCGAGGAGAGCCCCTGCACCTGCGAGAAGGGCGACGAGCGCTTCGACGCCTTCTACGCCGAGATCGAGCAGCTCACCGGCGAGAGCATCGACGCCATGAAGATGGTCGTGTCGGTGACCGAGTCCCAGGGCGCCGAGATCGCCGCGACCCACGAGATCCCGATCGTGTACAACTACACGCTCGTCAGCCTGGAGGGCACCGTCAGCGGCAACCCCGTGAGCTACCAGGGCTAACGCAAGGTTAGGGCGGCCGGCGCGGCATCCGCGCCGCCGCCTCACTGGCCTTTGCTCCCATTGGCACTGAAAGGCGCTGCGGCCCCTTGGTTTCTCGGGGGCCGCAGCGTCTGCGCATAAGAAGTCTGCAAGTTTGCCGACGCCATCCTGGGTGCGGCGGGGCAGCGAGTGTGAAATAGGCGAAGGAGACAACCGTCCAATCTAGTCGTGCGGCACCTCCGATTTGATACCCATCGAACGCCCGCCCTCAGGCCATTGCGGTTTTTCCGACAGGTTCGTTGAGGTTTTTCCGACATGCGGGGCCAGGAGTGCCCGACCATGCAGGCAGCGCTGCGCGAAGTGCGCCGCCTTCCCTCACCGGGTGAGGTCGCGGGGAAACGCCGCGCAGTGTCGTCGTCGGGCGAAAATGTCACCCCCTCGTCGCGCGGCAACAACGCTCCCCAAGCGAAGACATCGGCACAGGTTACGTCGTCTCTCTTGATTACGTCGTAAATACGTCGTATCATGCTCACAACACGTTCGAGGGGTGATGCGGCGATGGAGAAACGCGAATCACAGACGGTCGAGTTCAAGCGCGAGGTTTGCGCGAACTTCTGCCGCGAGGTGGTGGCCTTCGCCAACTCGGAAGGCGGCACCATATACGTCGGCGTGGAAGATGACGGGAGCGTATGCGGGGTCGACGATGCCGACGCGACGATGCTGCGAATCGCCGGGATGATCGAGAGCAACGTGGAGCCCGACGTCCGCCGCTATGTCCACATGCAGGTGCAAGAGGTCGAAGGCAAGGCCGTCGTGTCCGTCGAGGTTGAGGAAGGCGACCGCAAGCCCTATTGCATCGCGCAGAAAGGCTACACGCCCGCCGGCGTCTACATACGCATGGGCACCTCGTGCAGCCACGCGAGCAACGAGCTCATCCGCGCGATGATCCTCGACAGCGACGGTAACGCCTTTGAGGGCCAGCGCTGCCGCGAGCAAAACCTGACGTTTGCCGCAGCGGCGGCGGTATTCGAGGGCGCAGGCATCCCGTTTGCCCCCGAGAACATGCGCACGCTCGGCATCTGCGGCCCCGATGGGTGCTTCACCAACCTCGGCCTGCTGCTCTCCGACCAAAACCCCTTTGAGGTTCGCTGCGCGGTATACGACGGGCAGACGCCGCCCGTGTTCCTCGGCCGCAAGGAGTTCTCAGGCTCGGTTCTCAAGCAGATCGACGACGTGCTCGACTACTTCGACCTCGTCAACAAGGTGTCGAGCCACTTCGAGGGCTACCGACGGGCCGACCAGCGCGACTACCCGCCCGAAAGCCTGCGCGAGGCTTTTCTCAACTGCATGGTCCATCGCGACTACGGTTACAACGGGCCCGTCATCCTCAACTTCTTCCCCGACCGGGCGCAGTTCGTGTCCATCGGCGGGCTCGTCAAGGGGTTCACGGTCGACGATGTCCAGCACGGGGTCTCGTCCATGCGCAACCCCAAACTCGGGGCGATTCTGTACCGGTTGCGGCTCATCGAGGGCTACGGGACGGGCCTGCCCACCATCCTGGCCTCCTACGACCGCACCGGCTGCGAGCCAATCCTCGACCCGGCCCCCAACTCGTTCGTCATCGCGCTGCCAAACCTCAATTACGGCAAGCCCACCGAGCGAAACGCGGGAGTCGGAGCGGCATGCATCCGCCGGCCATACACGGTGCGCGAGGCGGTCATCTCGTTGCGCACGTCAAAGGAAGACGCCCTGGTAGAGCTGGCACACAGCGTTGACGAGTTCTCGCGCCAGCAAGCCGAAGAGTACCTGAGCGCCGGCCGCGACGCCGTGCTGGCGGCAATCAACAGGCTCGTCAGCAACGGCGTACTCGAAAAATGTGGCAACACGCGAGCCACGCGCTACCGCCTTGTGGAGAATGGCGGGCGGGGCCAAGGCATCGCGGGAGAAGGCGCTGGGCAAGCGAGCGGAGAGAACGCAGGACAATCCAGCACCTAGCAGACTGAAGGCAACGGGGATTCGAGCTGGTCAGCCGCAGAGAATGATGAACCCTCCGACAGCACAGGAAACGTAACAGTTCCAAACACTGAGCAGTCCGGCCCCAATGGCAAGGCCGCCGCGTTCGACAACGACAAGGCGCGCTCCATCCAGCGGCAAATCGCGGCGATGCACCGCAGGCGAGCTACGGGGCAGGCGTAGGACTGCCAAGGGCGTCGATTGCCCCAGGCAGAGCTCGCCATCTAGTTCCTCCTCCGACCCCGCCAAGCCCCGCTCGCGCACTAACCTTGTGCAGAATGCGCTCAAGAATCGAGGCGACCTCGACCCACGAGGCGCCCACACCGCACACGTGCTCATCACGTACTCTTGAGTACGGTACTCTATAGTACGGTACTCAAGAGTACGTGTTTGATGCCGACATAGGAGGAGCTATGTTCGTTGCCCGCGAGAGGGAGCTGGACGCACTCGCACGCATGTATGAAAAGGACGGCTTTCAGATGGTCGTGCTATACGGCCGGCGGCGCGTGGGCAAAACGTCCCTCATAGACGAGTTCGTCAAGGGCAAACGAACGCTGTATTTCACTGCGCAACAGAAGACATCGCGGCAGAACCTCCAGCTGTTCAGCACAGCCGTATATTCCGCGTTCTCCCTGCCGGCCTCTCTCCCAGGGTTCTCCTCGTGGAACGACGCCCTGTCCTTCGTCGTCGAACAGGCGGGACGCACTCCCAATGGACAACCCCTGATGTTCGTCTTTGACGAGTTCCCCTATGCAGCCGAGGCCGAACCCTCCCTTCCGTCGGTGTTCCAAAGTGCGATAGACCACGGCTTCAAGCAGACAAACGTCAAGCTCATCTTGTGCGGAAGCAACGAGGGCTTCATAGGGAGCGAGGTGCTCGGCAGCAAGAGCCCGCTGTACGGCCGCCGAACCATGCAGATCAAGCTGGGGCCGTTCGACTATCTCGACGCCGCGCGCATGCTCCCAGGTGTGTCGCACAAGGACCTCGTTGCCTACTACGCGACGTTTGGAGGAACTCCCTACTACCTCTCACAGATTGACGCAGGCGAGACGTACGAGGAGAACGTCCGTCGGCTGCTCTTCGACAGCCTAGGCATGCTCTACGAGGAACCCCTTATGCTGCTGCGGCAGGAGCTACATGAGCCCGCGAGCTACAATTCCGTCCTCGACGCGGTGGGCGCGGGCAGCACGTCGCCGACGCGCATCGCTGAGCAGGCCGGCGTCAACGCCAACTCCGTCGGAAAATACCTGAAGACCTTGACTGACTTGGGGCTTATCGAGAAAGCCCTGCCGCTTGGTGGGGGCAGCGCCTCGAAGAACGCCGCATATCACCTCAAAGACCCGTTCTTCTCCTACTGGTACCGCTTCGTGAGCAGGTATGTCGGCACCATCGAGGAGGGTGCCGGTGCGGCAGTCGTTCCCTATGCGACATCGGGACAGGCCTTTGCCACCTACATCGGCAAGGCGTTCGAAGATATCTGCCTGCAGTGGGTGAGGCGCGAGAGCATCGCGGGCAGGCTCCCGTTCGCCGCTCTCGAGTTCGGCAAATGGTGGGGAACGGACCCGGAGGCCCGCGAGGAAACGGACATCGACGTCGTGGCCACCAACAAGCTGGAGCGCCAGCTCCTGGTTGGTGAATGCAAGTGGCGCGGCGACTTTGACGAGACGTCGGCGATCGAGGCCCTTGAGCACCGCTCCGAGCTGCTCAAGGGCTTCAGCAGGCGCCACTTCGTCCTATTCACGCGCGAGGCCGCCAGCGCAAAGACCCGGGAGAAGGCACGAGGCCGCCACGACCTGGGCCTTGTCGCACTCGACGAGCTGTATGCAGGGCTGAGGGGCTAGCCGGCACTCGCACACCTTGTTTCGCCCTACGAGCGCGCCCTCGTCCCCCTCGCCTGCGCGAGCTTGGAGATGGTCGCCTGCGCGACACGGCAGCGGCGCTCAAGCTCAGCGCGTATCGACTCGATGCGCGCCGGGGGCATGATGTCGTTCTGCGCAAGGATGCCGGCCGCCTCGTCGGGCCACCCATCAAGACGGGCGGCATCGAACCAATCGTACTCGTCGAACAGCTTGACCTGTCGCAGCGGGTCCATGCCGTCGTTGAAGGGAGGCGCGACGTACTCCCAGTCCTGAGGGTAGGAAAGGTAGCGCTGCCAGCACCACAGCGACGCCCCGTTATCAAAGATCGGGGCCATACGCACGTACTCGAGAGTCTCCACGTTGCGAACCGCGCCGAAGTTGCGCAGGTGCCGGTCGCAGTTTGCGATCAGGTAGTCGCACAGGAAGGTCTTCGCCAGGGCCTTGCGCACATGGGCCTCGCAGAGCCCCGCGTCCGTGAACGCGCGCAGCACCTGCGGGTATGAGACCGAGCCGCCCTCCTTGAGCAAGCCGTGCACGAGGTCGTGGGCGGGCACGAACTCCTCGTCGCCGGCCAGGAACTCCGCGCACGAGCTGTAGACGCCCCTCTTGTCAAAAACAAGCTGGTAGGGCACGAAATCCCCGGCATCCAATAGCCGCGCCTGCAGGCCCGTGGCCACCGCCTCGTTGAACGGTTCCTGGCCAAAGAGACCCGAAGCCGCCTTGACGAGACGCCGCTCGCCTCGGACGATCACCCACTTCTTCTGCAGGTTTCCCCCCGCGGTGGAGTTGGGGCTCATGAGATTGGCGTGGGCGCCGGCCGAGGGTGTCTCGAGCGTGAGCACGCCGAGCTCGTCGGAGAAGGCGTTGTCGAAGAAGTTGACGTCCTCCCAGGCCAGACCGCTGCCTAGGGGCCGAATCCAATAGCGGTCGGACAGACTGAGCCCCAGGCTCTCCTCGGCAAGAACCGCAGTCGATCCCAGGTTGAGCGACTGCAGCAGGCGCTCTATCTGATAGCGCGACGCCGGGATGCCACGATGGCGCCACCAGTCGTTGAGGGCGGCGAGGCTTGTCGTGCCATCGGAAAGCAGGATCGCAGGGGGCGCCCAGGCAAGGTCGGCGAGCGCGACAATCGAGGTGGCCGCGTGCAGCTCCGCGTCGTAGGCGAACGTGAGGACGACCCGGTTCTTGTTCATCAAATCGTACTGCCGCATCCCGTGCCTCCCTCCTTGGCCTGCAAGCATCGCAAGGCCTGCGCCAACGCCTGTCCGGTGAGTGTAGCGCATGCCGCGCGAAGTATGCGCTCCCAGCAAACGACGGCACGGAGATTGCCACGAAGCGCAGGGCAGCAAGCGTTACCATTCAGGCAGGCGTCGCTCATCCAACGCCCCCAGACAAGCATTCCTCTTGTGCGCTGCCCGCCACCTGCAGAGCGACAGCGGCATCCGCTCGGATGCCCGCCCCGAGCGTCGCCCAACACGCAAAGCGGCCCCGCCTGCGCGTGTCGCAAGGCGGGGCCGCTCATGTGTCGCACTTTGTCGGGCGGGCCGGACGACACTCGCGCCCCGCCGCCCGGCCCGCCGTCATGCGTGAACGCTTACTCCGCGCCGGCGCAGATGCGGCCGCACAGGTAGCCCTGGGTGAGGGCCTGGCCGTGGCTGTTGCCGGGAATGTTGATGGGGTAGTCGATCTCGGCCGTGCCGCCGCTGGCGTTGCCCACGGCGTACAGGCCGGGGATAGGCTCGCCCTGGGCGTCGAGGCACTGGAAGTCGACGTTGGTGACGGCGCCGCCGCACACCACGAGCAGCACCGCGCCCACCTTGGAGGCGTAGTAGGGCGGCGTGTCGCAGGGGAAGAGCAGCTCAGGACGCTTGCAGAAGTCGGTGTCGACACCCGAGGCGCACACCTCGTTGTAGTGCTCAACCGTGGCGACGAGCTTGTCGGCAGGCACGCCGATCTTCTCGGCCAGCTCCTCCAGGGTGTCGGCGGTCTCGTAGGTCATGCCCTCGGCGTCCACGAGCGACTGCTTGTAGTAGTCGACGGTGGTCTGATAGTCCGACTCGCCCTTGTAACGGAACATGTCCCAGAACATGCCGCCGCCGTAAGGGAACGACGCCATGAGGTCCTCGGGCCAGCTGGAGTCGAAGATGGACCACGCGCAGTCGTCGGCGGTGTTCTTCATGATCTGCAGCGAGCGGGCCTGAACCCAGGTGCCCTCGTTGAAGAAACGCTCGCCCTTCTCGTTGACGTAGAGGAAGGGGCCCTCAAGCTGGTTGGAGGAGGCGTCTGCCCAGCGCTGGGGGTGCAGGGCGGTGGCGAAGGGAGCACGGCCCATGGTGCCGCCGGCCCACAGGATCATCTTGTGGCCGTCGCCGGTGTTGGCGCCGACGGGGGTGTAGACGCTCGGGATGGTGAGGCCCTCGGGGCAGTAGTAGCGCATGAGCTCCTCGTCGCCGCCGATGTCACCGGTGGCCACGATGGTCTTGGCGGCAACGACGCGCTTGTAGCCGTCGGCCGTGGAGATGACCGCGCCCGTCACGGCGCCGTCCTCGTCCTGGGTGAGGTACTGGGCGGGAGCGTCGAAGAGGAACTGGGCGCCTGCGGCCTGGGCCTCGATGTACTGCACGTCGGCCGCCACGAAGGAGGCGCCGGGCTGGTCGACGTCGGAGTCGTCGGTGGCGCTCATGCAGACGTAGCCGGGCTCGTCGGGCAGCAGCGGGTTGCGGCTGTAGCCGTCCCAGATGCCCATGTAGCACTTGTGCTTCTCGCCGGCCTCGCACAGCCAGTCGGCGGCCTCGCCGGAGCGGTACATGTAGCGCGCCACCATGGCCTCGTCGAGGCGGTTGCCGCAGGTCTGCATCCAGCGGAACTCGGCTGCGGGGATGTCCGTCACTGTGCCGTCCTCGAAGGAGCAGGAGAGCTTGGAGTTGATGGTGCCCGCGCCGGCGCCTCGGCAGGAAGCCTGGGACATCTTCTCGACGCAGACGACCTTCACGCCCGCCTCGGCGGCAGAGCGTGCGGCGGAGGCGCCGGCCAGGCCCGCGCCGATGACGAGGACCTCGCACTCGATGGTCTCGACGATCTGGTCGTCGGCCACAGGCTCGGGCGCGGTCATGAACGAGGGGGCCTCGGAGGTGTAGCCGAAGTAGGTGCCGTCGGTCACGGCGGCCTCGGCGGTGATGACGCCGGCCGCAGCCTGCTTCTCCACTTCCTCGGCGGCAAAGGCCGTCCCCACGCCGGCGGCGATGGCGGCGGTGCCTGCAGCAGCTGCGGCAATGACGTTGCGCCTGGTCATCTCAAGTGCCATGTTCGTTCCCCTTTTCTTTCGAAGCGTCTTTTCTCGCCGGTACGGGCCTTCCCTTGTAGGCGTCGCGCCCGGCTTGACAAGGCGAAGGATAGACCCCACGTGTGCAGGCCGGGGCAGATGGGCAGGTTCAGAAGTGAACCGAGTCGGCACCATGCCCCCGAAAGCGCGGCAGGCCCCCGCATGAGACGACGCGTATAATCGCAGCCCAGGGAAACCCACGCCTGCATCCTTCGCCGGGCAGGCGCCAAGCGGGAGCATCGCACGAGGCGGCGCGTATAATCGCAGTTCAAGGGAATCCGCGCCTGCCTGCTTCGGCACGCACGCATAGGGCGCGACGCGCGACGCACATGGCGCAAGCGCGACGCATGGGGCGCGAGCGCGGGACATGAGCAGCACCGGGCGCGGGACATGGATAAGGCAAGCGAGGGCAGCGCCGAACGCGAACGTAGCGCGGACTCGCCGACATCCGGACCGGCGGCCAGAAGCGATGGGGGAACGCATGGACACAAAGGCCTGTCTGTATCTGGCAAGCGTCGAGCGATGCCGCAGCGTGTCTCGCGCGGCAAAGGAGCTCGACATGACGCCGCAAGGCCTCGCCCGGGCCGTGCACCGCCTGGAAGACGACCTGGGATGCGCCTTCTACACGGGAGGTCTGGGCACGTCCGACCTCACCGAGCAGGGCCGCTGCGTGCTCGAGCACGGGCAGGCGATGCTCGATGAGGAACGCGCGATGCTCGCCGAGCTCAAGGCCATAGCCGGCCATGCCGCCAACATCATCCGCCTGGGCTGCTCAACAGGCCTTTTGGGATATCTGGGCGAGGGGGTGTTCGGGCAGACGGCCGAGCGGTTTGACTTCCAGGTGTTCGTGAGCGAGGAGCTCCCCGACAGCGAGTGCGAGCGAAGGCTCGTGTGCGGGGAGTACGACTATGCCCTGCTCGTGAACCCGCCCGACCCCTCGCTCGCCTCAATCTGCGTGGTGCAGGACTACCAGTTCGTGTGGGTGAACCGCGCCGACCCCCTCGCACGCCAGGCCGAGGTCTCGCTGGGCGATCTCGACGGGCGCACCATCTACTCGCTCAACGACGAGTACCGCAACACCGGCCTGCTGCTCAAGCTGTGTGCCGAGGCCGGCTCGTCGCCGAAGTTTCGTTTCACAAGCGAGATGATCCGCGTCTACGAGTGCGCGCGGGCGGGCATGGGGCTGGGCCTCACCTGCCGCAACCACATCGAGGCCACCGCGGAGTCGCAAAAGACCGTGGGGCTTCCGCTCAAGGCCCTCCCCTGGGGCTTCTCGCTGTGCTGGCGGCGCGACCATGCCCCCACCGACACCGAGGCGCGCTTCATGGACTACATGCGCTCCCTGCGCAGACAGTACACGTAAGGGAGCCGCGCGAGGCCGCCGTGGTCGCGCTCTACTCGCAAGGCCTCAGCCTGGGCAAGGTGGCCGAGGAGCTGTGCATCACCAAGAGCACCGCGCAGAGCCACATCAAGAACGCCTACCGCAAGCTGGACGTCCACTCCCGCGACGAGCTCATCGAGCGCTTGAGGCCCTAGGGGCAGGGGGCGATTTCGGGTGGCCCTTCGTGCGGCTGGGAGGCCCGCCGAGCAGCAACCGCGGCAGCTCGTGACCAACTCGCCTTACTCGACGCGCACCTCGACGGTGCAGGTCGCGTCGGGCTCGAGGTGGGGGCGCATGAAGGCCGGCATGCTGTCGGCGAACGCCCTTGCCATGATGGCCGGCGCCTCCACCATGCCGCGCGTGCACCAGTGTCGCGTCATGTGCTTGGCCCCCGACGAGAAGAACTCGACGAGCAGGGCCTCGTCGGGGCTGAACTGCCTGCCCGTCTTGTAGAGGAAGACGTCTTCCAGGTAGCGCTGCATGACGCGCCCGCCGTGCTGGCAGACGGACGAATAGTCCACCGTCTTGAGCGCCTCGCCGAAGAAGTGCCGGTAGCGCCTGAGCGCCGCGAAGGTGTTCAGATGGGCCTCATAGCATCCCAGAGTACGTCCCTCCTGGTAGATACCGTTACGATTCGCCTGGTCCCAAAGCCAGGGGGCTATAGCAGCGACATTGGGGAAGTGACGGTAAAAGGTCGAGCGCGCGATGTCGAGGCGTTGGCAGAGGTCGGCGACCTTGATCGTGTCGAGGGGCTTCTCATACATGAGCTCGTCGAGCGCGGCGACGATGGCCAGACTCGTTGTCTGCCTTGACACAGCTGACCGCCTTTCGAGAATCGACCCGCCGGAATCGGACACTTTGGCCCGAGTGTAGCGTTTTGCAACGGGGCCCGAATCCTGTCGATTGTACCCCGTCGCGCAAGCCCCTACAGTTCGAGCCGGAGCCGAGATCAAGGGGATATCGGCCAGAAGGGGCCTGCCTGCCCACGGCGTTGCAGCCGGAGCGGGCCAGGGCCTCGAACCCAAGGAGGAAGCTATGAACCTTTCGGGCATTTCTCGCCGCACGTTCGTCGCAGGCGGCGCCGCCACGGGCGTTGCCGCCGCCGTTGCCGCCGCCGGCGTTGCGCTGGCAGACGAGCAGGCAGCCCCAACCGCCGCCGAGGGCACCGAGCAGCAGGCGTGGGACGCCAAGCCCGCCTCCGTTGCCGATCAGGTGGGCACCACGCAGACCTACGACGCCGTCGTGGTGGGCGGCGGCAACTCGGGCGTCATCGCGGCCGTCGAGCTTGCCCTGGACGGGGCGAGCGTGCTTGTGGTGGAGCGCTCGGGCGCCTGCTGCATGTGGGCCGGCGACTTCGACTGCCTCGACTCGCAGATTCAGAAGAACATGGGCATCTGCATCGACAAGGAATTCGTCATCGGCGACATCATGCGCTACAACCAGGGCAAATGCGACCAGAACCTCATTCGCCAGTGGGCGTACAACTCCGGCGCGTTCGCGGACTGGTACCAGGGCCTCATGCAGGCAAAGGGTGCCGACGTCTCCATCGACCTGTCCCACAAGCGCATCTGGCCCGAGAACCTCTACTACTCGCCCTGCTCGAGCCACTCGGCCTACCAGCCGCCCATGCAGGACACGGCAAACACGATGGGCTCCGAGGTCGCCATGCCCATCTTGCTTGAGACGCTGCAGGAGCACGGCGGCGAGGTCATGTACAACACCACAGCCGTCGAGCTTGTGCAGGAAGGCGGCGAGGGCACGCCCGTGACCGGCGTCATCTGCCAGCTTGAGGACGGCACCTACGCGCAGTTCAACACCAACAAGGCCGTCATCCTGGCCACCGGCGGCTTCTCCGGCAACAAGGACATGATGGACCAGCTGGGCATGGACGTGCACAAGTACTGCTCCAACCACATGGGCGGCGACGGGCGCCTGGGCGACGGCATCAAGATGGCCCACTGGGCCGGCGCCGACCTCGACCGCGAGATGGGCGGCTCGGCGGCCATCTTCGACCGCGGCTGCATCACGGGCGACCCCGAGGAGGGCAACATCGGCCCCGACAAGCAGGGCGGCACCAACAACAACTTCTGGTGGCCCGGCTCGCAGCCCTTCCTGCGCGTAAACAAGTACGGCAAGCGCTTCTGCAACGAGGACGGCCCCTACGACACCGTGTTCAACCTCGGCACCCAGCAGCCCGGCGGCTACTGGTGGCAGGTGTTCGACGCCAGCTGCTGGCAGGACATCGAGCGCTTCGGCACGACGCTGTGCTCCCGCCTGGTGGCCGAGCCCGGCACCAAGAACTGCCTGCTCCTGGGCCAGTTCTACCCTTGCACGGACGCCGACATGTACCAGCAGGTCTACATCGACCCCAACGTGGAGAACGGCAACCTCATCAAGTGCGACACGCTTGAGGAGCTGGCCGAGGCCATGGGCTTCGACGCCGACGGGCAGAAGGCGTTCTTGGAGACCGTCGAGCGCTACAACCGCAACGCCGCCGCCGGCTGGGACTACGACTACGGCAAGGCCCCGTTCCGCCTGTCCAAGATCGACGAGGGCCCGTTCTACGCCGCCAAGATGAGCGGCTGGCTGCTCTGCACGCTCTCGGGCGTGCGCGTGGACAGCACCTACAGCGCCATCACGGCCGACGGCAAGAAGATCGAGGGCCTGAAGGTCGTCGGCCTGGATCACGGCGGCTTCTTCAACGGCATCTACCCGCAGTTCTACGGCGGACTGTGCCTGGGCCACAACTTCATCTCCGCCTGGCTTGCCGCCAAGGACCTGATGGGCGAGCCGTTCCCGGTGCCGCAGTGGGGCCCCGACCACGCCTACTACCAGGTGCGCGAGGGCGCTGACGCCAACGACCAGGAGACGCTGCACGTCTAGAAGCGCATCGCGCGCCGCTTAGCGCAGGGGGTCAGACGCCCTGGGAAGCGGGCAGCCCTATCGATAGCGTTACATAAAGAAGGGAGCCGGGCTGCAGTTCAAAGCCGCGTCCGGCTCCCTTCCTGTATGGCGGCCTCGTCGGCCAATGCCGCGCCGACCGTAACGGTTGCGGCGACGCCCGCGTCCCCCTTAGACGCCCTGCGCGCCGCCGACTGGGGCGAGCATAAACCCGACTACGTTAAACGGGTCAAGGGGGACGCGGGCAGTTTTTTGGAAGCGTTGCCGCGCCGCTGGGGGCGTTGCCGCGCCGCTTACCAGGTGGTCGCGACCTGCTCGAGCTGCTCGTCGGTGAGGGTACGGCCGTAGAAGATCTCGTAGTACTGACGGATCTCGTCGATGAGCTGGGTGTGCGCGGCCTCGTCGCCCTCGTGCACGATGGTGGCGTTGAGCCAGTCTGTACCCAGAACGCTGAACCAGCCGTCAAAGCCGCAGTACTGCAGCGGCACGAACACCTCCTCGTCCTGGACGGCCCGCAGAGCGCTCCACTCCTGGGAGCCAAGGATGGTGTCGCGCTCGTCGCTGGTCTGGCAGACGATGACGTCGGGGTCCCACAGCAGCATCTGCTCCATCGTGACGTCGATCGCCTCGTTGGTGGTGTCCTCAAGCTCGTCGCTCACCGACACGCAACCGGCCTCGGCGATAACGGAGCCATAGACGGAGTCCTTGCCCGGCACGGCCATGATGTCGCCAGCCTTGCCCACATACATGACGCGCGGCTTGTCCTCGTCCTTGAGGTCCTTGATGTCGGCGGCGATGCGGTCCTCGGTGCCCTGCCACCAGTCGGCCATCTGCTTGGCGAGCTCCTGCTTGTTGAGCACCTCGCCGGCCACGGTGAACGACTCGGGAACCTTCGAGGCAGGGGCCTTGTAGAGGCACACAACCGGGATGCCCAGGTCGGCCTGCAGCGTGTCGGCGTTCTGGTCCTGGGTGAGGGTGAAGATGACGTCGGGGGCCAGGGCCAGCAGCTGCTCCTCGTCGGCGCCCTTCATCCACACCGTGGTGACCGTGAGCTTGGAGAAGGCCTCGCGCTCCTCGTCGGTGTAGTAGGGCGTGGCGTTCTCGGCCAGGTACACCTTCTCGAAGACGTTGTCGATGGTAAGAAGGCCGTCGGTGCCCACCAGACGATAGGCGATCTGGGTGGCCAGCGGGTGGATCGCCGCGCAGGTCTTCACGTCGACGGGAACCTCCACCTCACGGCCGGAGCAGTCGACGACCTTCTTGGTAGCGCCCGACCCAGAAGCGTCCTTGGCGCCCGCCGCCTTCTCGTCGCCGGCATAGGCGCTGGAAAGGGGCATGCCGGCACCGAGAAGCGCCGCCATGCCGAGCAGTGCGGCCCCGCCCAGCAAGCCGCGCCTCGAAATGCCTCCGCGTGCCGCCGTCGTTTCCTTGTCCATCGATGTTCCTCCTTGTCGTATATGCGTCTCCGGCCGCAGGGCGCGGCCGGCGTGTCGCCTTGATATGCAAGCGCGCTGACGCGCAGCCACGTGCCCGCCCGCTCAGTCGCCAGGTACGCACACGCGGCGCGCGCGCCCGTTGGCGTCTATGGCGTCCATCACGTGCACCGGGATGCCATAGATGAGCCGCATGGTCTGAGGCATGAGGACCTGGGCAGGCGAGCCCTGCGCAAGCATGCGTCCCTCGTGAAGCACCAGGACATCGGTTGCCCAGGCCAGGGCGTGCTGGGGGTTGTGCGTGCTCATGATGACCAAGTAGCCCGACGAGCGAAGCTCCTCTACCAGGCACATCGTGCGGTACTGGTTGCCGAAGTCCAGGCTTGCCGTGGGCTCGTCCATGATGAGGACGTCGGCCTGCTGTGCCAGGGCGCGGGCGATAAGCACCATCTGACGCTCGCCGCCCGAGATGCGCGCAAAGCCGCAGTCGGCCAGGTGCGCCACCCCCACGCGCTCAAGCGCCCCGAAAACTGCGTCCTCGTCTTCCTGCGAGCACGAGCCGGCCCCGCCCCCGCGTGCCGTGCGGCCCATGAGCACCACGTCGGCCACCGAGTAGTCGAACGCGGGGTCGGTCGTCTGGGGGATGTAGGCCACACGCCGGGCGAACTCGCGGCGCGAGAGGGCGCGCACGTCATCGCCGTCGAGCGCGATGGAGCCGCGCCAGCCCTGAGCCAGGCCCAGCAGGCAGCGAAAGAACGTCGACTTGCCCGCGCCGTTGTGTCCCAGCAAGCACACCGTCTGACCCGACGACCCTGTGAAGCTCACGCCCTCAAACACGCGATGCGCTCCATAGGAAAATGAGAGATCGCGTACAACGAGTTCCACAATCCACCCCTTTACCTGGTCTCTTTGCGCATGACGAGGAAAATGAAGAAAGGTGCGCCCACAAAGGCGGTGAGGATGCCCAGAGGCACGTCGATGGATGCCACCGAACGCGCGAGGTCGTCCACCGCCATGAGGAAGGCGGCGCCCAGAACGGCCGTGGCGGGCATAAGAAGGCGCTGGCCCTCGCCCACGAGCAGGCGCGCGAAGTGCGGGATGACCAGGCCCACCCAGCCGATGATGCCGCTCACCGACACGCTCGCCGAGGTGACGAGCGTGGCGAAGACCACGACGGCCACGCGGCACGCCCGCGTGTTCACGCCCAAGGCGCGTGCCTCGTCGTCGCCCAAAGACAGCACGTCGAGCTTGCCGCGCAGGACGAACAGTCCCACCAGACCGACCGTCATGGGCGCAACGACGCCCGCCAGCTCGCCCATCTTCACGTTGGAGACGCTGCCCATGAGCCAGTAGGTGATGGCGGGCAGCGTCTCGTTGACGTCGGCCACGAGCTTGAGAACCGACACCGCCGCGTTGAAGAGCGAACCGATCATGATGCCCGCCAGCACCATGCCCAACAGCGGGTTGTGACGCATGCGCAGGCTCAGGCCATACGCGAGCAACACCGCGAGCAGGCCGAACGCGAAGGCCACCGCGCCCGTGACCCCAGCCCCCAGGTGAAGGAAGATGGCCAAGGCGGCGCCGAAGGCCGCGCCCGAAGAGGCGCCCATGACGTCGGGCGCGGCCATCGGGTTCTTGAACAGCGCCTGGAACGCCAGGCCCGCCACCGACAGGCACGCCCCTACCAGGGCGGCGCCCAGGATGCGCGGCAGGCGGATGGTGAAAACCACCACGTCGTATTCGCGCGGCCAGGAAATTTCTGGCGCGAACACCTTGGAGCCCAGGAAGCGCACCAACTCGACCGGGCCGATGGGATAGCGCCCCACCATAAACGAGGCAAAGAACACCACGATAAGGGCCACTACCAGGCAAGACAGGACAAGCCGCGAGCGTCGGCGCAAAAAGCGCACGCGCATGCGAGCCGCCTGCGACGCAGACGAGACCCCGGCCGCCTGGGCGGTCGAATTTTGCGTTGTCATAGAGGCTTCCCTCCCAAGGACGCCCGTGTTTGTGGTGCGATTTCGCGCCCTATCGTAACGGGGAGCCTGCTGCTAATCTGTTCTCTAGAGAACAGATTAGGCGAGCAACCGCACAAGTCGGTCACGCGGCACAGCCGCAGGGACGAAAGGCGTAGGCAGTGAATACCGCTTCAACGCGCAAAAAAGAAGCCTTGCCCCTCGATGGCAGCCCGGCGCATGCCGCGCACAAACCGGATGGGCAAGGCGCGCCCCCGTCTGACCGGGAGATGCTGCGGCGCTGTCCGCTGTTCGCAGACATGGCCGAGATGGATTTTGACGCAGTAATTGGCTTGCTGGGCGCACATGTGAGGCGCGTGCCCAAAGGCGGCGCCGTCTCCCGATATCGCTCAAAGGTGCGCGACGTGCTCTACATCCTCGACGGCACCGTGCGCCTGGAGCTCTTTGACGCCTGGGGGCACCGAGCGCTGCTCGGGCTCAAAGTGGACGGCTTTCTCACAAACGCCGTGGCCATCTTCCACGATCAGCCGACGTTCTTCTCCCTGGTAGCTGAGACAGATTGCGCCGTGATAGTCTTCGACCGCGAGCGCGCCCATGCGCTCATCTGCGGCCCAAAGGCGCCTGCGGGGTTGGAAAGGGCCTGCCGCCTGTTTGGCTACAACCTTACGGCATGCCTGGCCGACAACCTTGCAAAGACCCTGAAGCGCGAAAACTACCTGGCCCAGCACGGCGTGCGCGAGCGAATCAGCCTATACCTCTCAAACTGCGCCGACCATGCCGGCTCGCGCAGCTTCTCCTTGAACATGACGCGCCAGCAGCTCGCCGACTTCCTCTCCATGGATCGCAGCACCTTGTGCGAGGAACTCTCGCGCATGACCCGCGAAGGCCTCATCCGCTACCACCTCAACGACTTCGAGCTGTTGTAGGGGCGGGGGGCGTTGCAGTCGCGCGAGGCGAGACGGCGCAGGACGGTGCCGGCAGCGTCTTTTGGCGTCCGGCTCCCTTCTTTGCGCGGCGGTCGCGGCGGACTTGCCGGCCAATGCCGCGCGGATTGTGGCGGATGCGGTGGGCGCCCCTCTTGGACGCCCTGCGTGCCGTCGCGCGGGGCGGGGGTGCGGCGGGGCAGGGCAAGGCGGAGACGGAGCGGGGCGCCGGCC
>CAVJGP010000018.1:0-34535 GCA_963648855.1 Alistipes onderdonkii
GCGGAACCTCGTCCGCTGCGTTCCGCGGGGCTCGTCGCAGAACCCGCTCCGTGTCGGGAGGCTCACGCGCGGTGCGCACCTTTACCAGTACGCATCGCCTCCCGACGCCTTGCGGACGAGAACCCGCTTTAGCAAGGGGCGGAATCTGGCGGGTTGTTGGTTGTCGGCTGTTGGGGTGTTGTGGTGTAAAAGTAACGATATGCGCGTTACAATCATGGCAACATATAAGCTTCTTCGACGGGGGATGACTATGGAGAAGACGGCGACTCTGAACCTGCGCGTGAGCCCCGAAGTGAAAAGCGAGGCAGAGAATGTGCTGTCTCAGCTGGGGATATCTATGTCGACGGCGGTCACGATGTTCTTGCGCCAGGTGGCCTTGTCGGGCGGCCTGCCTTTCACCCCGCAGCTTCCGCGCGCCCCACGTTCCATCGACCTCGACTATCGGGATGACGAGCAGCTTGCTGAACTCATCGAGCGGCGCGTCGCTGAGATGGATACGGGCAAGACCGTTTCGCTTGAGGATGCTCGTGCAAGGCTTCTCTCATGAAGGGCACCGACGAGGACGGGGCATATGAGGTCGTCTTTTCCGAGGGTGCGCTGGATGACGCGGAATCCTTGAAGGAGTACCTCGCCAATGAGTTGGGGATGCCCGATGCGGCCCATAAAGCCATGGAGCAGATTGTGCATGCCGCTGATGGGCTGGCGGCCTTTCCTCTGAGAAACCGCACCGTGGCGCGCGGCACGTCGGGGATCGAGTTGCGCAGGGCGTTGGCGGGCAATTACATTCTGCTCTATGCGGTACGGGGGGCGAGTGTGACCATTCTTGCCGTCGTGTATGCGGCTGGCGACATAGCGCCGAGGTTCAGGGCGGCTTTCGAAAGACTGGGCATGTAGCCCGTATATAAAAAGCCCTGGCCAGAAGGGTATTCTGGCCAGGGTCGCAAATGCGGGAAAGTCTATTTTACCTGTTGCCCGATGAACGGGGCGCCCTTTTGGGCGGCGACGCAGGCGGCGGCGTAGGCCTCTACCTGGGCCGTCTGCTCGGGGGTGGGGTTTCGGGTGATCTCGATGGAGTCGCCCGGGCGCACGGTGCCGCCCTTGATGACGCGCGTGAAGACGCCCTCGTGGGGCATGATGCACTCGCCCATGGAGTAGTAGATGGCGCAGTGCGTGTGGCACTCCTTGCCGATCTGGGTCAGCTCGAGCTCGACGCCGCTCGAGGTGGTGAAGCGCGTGCCCAGGGGTAGGTGCTTGAGGTCGAAGCCCTCCACGATGATGTTCTCGCCGAAGGCGCCGTCGTCGACGTCGGCCCCGCGCTCCTTGAAGTCCTCGATGGCCTCGTAGCCCAAAAGGCTCACCTGGCGATGCCACTTGCCGGCATGGGCGTCGTCGGCGATGCCCCAGTCCTCCTTGAGCTCGACGCTGGCCTGGGGCGACTTCTGGATGCCCTTGCGGTCGCTGGTGCACACGGCGTGGATGGTACCCATATGTGATTGCTCTCCTGTGTTTTCTCTCCCTCAGTTCCCTGCCGGGAGTCGGCTGCGGGCAATGATAGCCAAAAGGACGCGCGCGCAACACCACTCCCAGCAACTTTGTGCCTCGTTGGCAGCCTTTGGCACGAACGGGCACGTCGCGTTTTGAAGGCCATGGAGTACACTTGCAGAGTCTGCGTTTGAGACGTCAACGACGTGCGTCCCTGCTGCCCGACGGGCCCGAGGGGCGGCGAAAGGGGTGGTCGTGCGATGAGCGAGGAGAACGGTTGGCTGGGCAGGCGCCTGGCCGTGGCGGGAGCGACGATTCTGACGGCCGGTGCCGTCGCCTGTGGCGGCGCGGCGTGGGCCAGCGAGGTTGCGGACACGTCGGGGGACGCGTCGCAGCAGGCCCAGGCCGCCGACGCCCAGGGGGCGGGCGGCACGCAGGTGACCGATGCGAGCGAGGTGGCGGCCCTGGCCTCCACGACGAGCTCCAACCCGCCGGCCGACGTGCCTGAGGGCGAGAACCCGCGTCCCGGCATGGACAGCGTGGGCGCCCCCGAGAAGCGCCCCGGCGCCCAGGAGGGCGAGGAGCTCGCGCCCGCCGTGAAGGTGGCCCCCGAGTGCGACCCCGACGGCGAGAGCCTGACCCTGTGGGTGTGGGCGGCGTCGATGAACGTCGACCCGGAGATTACCCTGCGCCAGCTCAACGCATGGCGCACCCAGGCCGCCCAGAACGGCATAACCGACGAGCAGGGCGAGGTCGTCACGGGCGAGGCCCTCACCTGGAGCGACTCGCTGGCCTACGCGGCGCAGGAGATCGCCGTGGAGATAGCCCTGGGCGGCGGCGACATCAGCGTGCTCGACCGTCTCGATGGCTCGGGCAGCGTCAACGCCGGCGAGGGCAACACCTTCTTCAAAAAGACCAACATCGTGGGCGCGAGCGTGAGGACGAGCCTCACAAGCGTTCAGGGCGCGCTTGACGAGTGGTATGTGCAGTCGGACAACTACTGGGCCGGCAACACCTCCGTCGCCGGCGACTACGCGGCCGCCATCTCCAACAAGGCCCGCTCGGTGGGTATGGCCGCCGTCATGCTCTCCAACGAGGAGGTCTACATCGTCTGCCTCTACGGCGACGCGGTGCCCGAGGAGGTGGGCGACACCACCTACGAGCTCACGACGGGCAGTGCCATCTACCAGGGCGTGAACGTGCGCCGCGACTATCTCACCCTGGTGCTCGACGTGCCTGACACATGCACGGCGGGCCAGGAGGTCACGCTGGGGCTTCGCGCCTCCACCTCGCTTGCGGGCAACGCCGTGAGCAAGGACATGGGCGTGGCCATCGACTCGCAGGCCATCTTCGACGAGGCGACCATCCAGGTGGTGCAGGACGGCCAGGTGGTGGGCGAGGTGCGCAAGGGCGTGCTGCAGGCTGAGGACGGCTTTGCGAGCGGCGAGGCCACCGTGGAGGTGGTCGTGGGCGGCAGCGTGCTCGCCCAGGCCCAGGCCACCCTTCAGGCGGTGCCCGAGAACGTCGCGGCGGAGGCGTCCTTCGACGTGAGCGTCGCGAGCGGCGGCGCGGTGGAGCTGCCCCAGACCGCCGAGGTCGTGTGGTCGGGCGGCTCCGTGAGCGACGAGCCCGTGACGTGGGACGCCCTCACCGACGAGCAGGCTGCCGTGGTGGCGAGCCGCGAGGGCGGCACGTTCGAGGTCGAGGGCGTCGTGGAGGCGACGGGCGAGTCGGTGAGCTCCACGGTGACGGTTGAGCCTGCGACGATGGTGTCGGCCGAGGTGCCCGGCGTGGATGCCGTGTGGGTGGGCAGCACGCCCGTCCTTCCCGAGACGCTGGCCGTGACCTGGTCGAACGGCGACGTGACCGACGAGGCTGTGACCTGGCAGATGCCCGACACCTCGCAGCCCGGCTGCGTCCAGGCCGTCGGCACGGTCGAGGGGCTGGAGCAAGAGGTTCTCGCCGACGTCGAGGTGCGCGCGCTTGAGGTGGCGGGCATCGACGAGTCGGGCCTGACGGCCGTGCAGGTTGACAGCGGCGCGAGCGCCTCTGATGTGTCCGCGCTGCTTCCCGGCAGCGTGCCCGTCAGCTGGTCGGACGGCTCCGTGACCGACGAGGCTGTGACGTGGGACGCCCTCACCGCCGAGCAGGAGGGCGTGCTGGCGTCCCGCGAGGGCGGGCAGTTCGAGCTGCAAGGCATCGTGGGCCAGACGGGCCAGACGGTAAGTGTCGAGATCGTCGTCGCTCCCGCCGTCGCGGTGAGCGCCGAGGCTCCCGCCGCGCAGGAGATTTGGGTGGGCGGCACTCCCGACCTGCCCCAGACCGTGCAGGTGACGTGGTCGAACGGCGACGTGACCGACGAGGCCGTGGAGTGGACGGTGCCTGAGGACGTCTTCTCGCAGGCCGGAACGGTCGCGCTGCAGGGCGTCGTTGCGTGCCTGCCCGACTCCCCGGTGGAGCTGTCGGTGAGCGTGCGTGCCCTGGAGGTCGCCGACGTGGACGACTCCCAGCTCGCGCAGGTAGACGCGGCGAGCGGGGCAGACGCCTCCAGCGCGCTCGCGGCGCTTCCCGGCAGCGTGCCCGTCACCTGGTCGGACGGCTCCGTGACCGACGAGGCCGTGACGTGGGACGCCCTCACCGCCGAGCAGGAGGGCGTGCTGGCGTCCCGCGAGGGCGGGCGGTTCGAGCTGCAGGGCGCCGTGGGCCAGACGGGCCGGACGGTGAGCGTGGAGGTCGTCGTTGCCCCCGCCACTGCGGTGAGCGTCGAGGCCCCCGCAGCACGGGAGGTGTGGCAGGGCGGCGAGGCGGACCTTCCCGCCGAGGTGGCCGTCACCTGGTCCAACGGCGACGTGACCCAGCAGGCCGTGACCTGGGACGACGTGGACACCACGACTCCCGGCACGTACGAGGTGCAGGGCAGCGTCGAGGGCTGCGACCAGGCCGTGAGCGCAACCGTCGAGGTCAAGGCGCTCGAGGCCGGCGAGGTCAACGGCTCTGCGTCCGTGGAGGCGAGCGTTCCCGCCGGCGCTTCGGCGAGCGAGGCGCTTGCGGCGCTTCCCCAGACCGTGCCCGTTACCTGGTCGGACGGCTCGGTGACCGACGAGCCTGTGGCCTGGGACGCCCTCAGCGCCGAGCAGGAGGACGTGCTTGTGTCCCGTGAGGGCGGCACGGTCGAGGTCCAGGGCGCCGTGGGCGACACCGGCAAGACCGTGAGCGCCACAGTCGAGGTCAAGGCCGCGCAGGTCACGAGCGTCGAGGCCCCCGCAGCGCAGGAGGTGTGGCAGGGCGGCAAGGTCGAGCTGCCCACCGAGGTGGCCGTCACCTGGTCCAACGGCGACGTGACCCAGCAGGCCGTGACCTGGGGCGACGTGGACACCTCGGCCCCCGGCACCTACGAGGTGCAGGGCAGCGTCGAGGGCTGCGACCAGACCGTGAGCGCAACCGTCGAGGTCAAGGCGCTTGAGGCCGGCGAGGTCGAGGTCCCGGCGGTCATGGAGGCGAGCGTCGCTTCCGGCGCGTCTCAGGCCGAGGCGCTCGCGGCGCTTCCTCAGACCGTGCCCGTCACCTGGTCGGACGGCTCGGTGACCGACGAGCCCGTGACCTGGGACGCCCTCAGCGCCGAGCAGGAAGACGCGCTCTCCTCGCGCGAGGGCGGTACGGTCGAGGTGAAGGGCTCCGTGGGCGACACCGGCCAGACCGTGAGCGCCACCGTGGAGGTCGCCCCCGCCCAGGTGGAGTCCGTGGAGGACCCGCAGCCCCTGAGCGTGGAGTCCGGGTCCGACCCCGAGCTTCCCGCCGAGGTTGCAGTCACCTGGTCGAACGGCGACGTCACCGACGAGGCCGTGACCTGGGACGCCCTCACCGCCGAGCAGGAGTCCACGCTCTCCTCGCGCGAGGGCGGCACGGTCGAGGTCCAGGGCAGTGTGGACGCGGCCGACACGACCGTGACTGCAACCGTCGATGTCCAGCCCGCGCAGGTCGTGCAGATCGAGGACATCAAGCCCGTGAGCGTTGAGGTGGGCGAGGTGGCCAAGCTCCCGAGCCAGGTTTCCGTCACCTGGTCCAACGGCGATGTGACGATCGAGTCTGTGACCTGGGAGGACGTCGATACCTCGAAGGCCGGCAGCTACGAGGTGAAGGGCGCGCTTTCCGAGGGCGACGCCGCCGTGAGCGCCACGGTGCAGGTTGCATCCGACGGCCAGGCCGCCACGACGCCTGCGTCGGACGACGCCACCGCTGCGGGCACGACGCCCGCAAGCGAGTCCGCCGGGACGCCTGCCGCGAGCGAGTCTTCCAGCCAGCCCGCCGCCTCCTCATGGACGGGCACGCCCGCCTCGTCCACCGCCGCGACCTCCGAGTCTTCGGACGCCCAGCACACCGACGGCCTTCCCGGCTGGCTGATCGCCACCATCGCCGGCCTGGGCGCCGCGCTCGTGGCCGCAGGCGCGTTCATCGTCGGCAAGAGGTCTAGCAGCCACGACGACGATGAGCCGCGTGGCAAGCACGCTGCCAAGTAGCGCCCCCACGTCCTTCCCCACAAGCGCCGGCCGCAGGAACGCGGTCGGCGCTGCGTATCTAGGAGCTGATCCCATGCCTTGTACAACCCTGCTCGTCGGCAAGAAGGCCAGCTACGACGGCTCGACCATCGTGGCGCGCAACGAGGACTGCCCCAGCGGCGAGTTCACCGTGAAACGCCTGCGCGTGGTGCGCCCCTGCGACCAGCCGCGCCATTACCGCAGCCACGTGAGCCATCTTGAGATAGAGCTCCCCGAAGAGCCCATGCGCTACTCCAGCGTGCCCAACGCCGACGAGAGCAAGGAGGGCATCTGGGGCGAGGCCGGCGTCAACGAGGCCAACGTCTCCATGAGCGCCACCGAGACGCTCACCACCAACCCGCGCGTGCTGGGGGCCGACCCGCTCGTGGTGCTGCAGCCCGCCGAGGCGGGCAAGCCCGAGGTACCCGGCGGCATCGGCGAGGAGGACATGGTCACGCTCGTGCTGCCCTACATCCGCTCGGCGCGCGAGGGCGTGCTGCGCCTGGGCGGCCTGCTTGAGCGCTACGGCACCTACGAGATGAACGGCATCGCCTTCCAGGACGTGGACGAGATCTGGTGGCTTGAGACGGTGGGCGGCCACCATTGGATCGCGCGGCGCGTGCCCGACGAGTCCTACGTCGTGGTGCCCAACCAGCTTTCCATCGACTCGTTCGACCTCGAGGACGCCTTCGGTGAGCAGGCTGAGCACCTCTGTAGCGCCGACCTGCGCGAGTGGATGGCTGCCAACAACCTCGACCTGACCCTGCGCTTCGAGGCCGAGGGCGACGACGCCGTGCCCGAGGGCGTGTTCAACCCCCGTGAGGCGTTCGGATCGGCCAGCGACTCCGACCACTGCTACAACACCTCGCGCACCTGGATTGTCCAGCGCTTCCTCAACCCGACGAACTGCGTGTGGGACGGCCCCGAGGCCGACATGGGGCCTGAGTCCGACGCTCTGCCGTGGGATTGCGTGCCCGAGCGCAAGGTGACAATCGAGGACGTGAAGTACGCCCTGTCGTCGCACTACCAGGGCACACCGTTCGACCCCTACGGCAAGGGCAGCGAGGCCGACAGGAAGCGCTACCGCCCCATCGGCGTCAACCGCAACTGCGAGCTGTCGGTGGCGCAGCTGCGCCCCGGCAAGCCCGAGGCCGCCACGGCCGTGCAGTGGATCGCCTTCGGCTCCAACCCCTTCAACGCGCTCGTGCCCTTCTACCCTGCGGTGGACGAGGCGCCCGCTTACCTCGCCGAGACGCCCGACAAGCCCACGACCGAGAGCTTCTACTGGGCGAACCGCCTCATCGCGGCCCTGGCCGACCCGCACTTCGCTGACTGCGCCCCGCACATTGAGCGTTACCAGCTCAAGATGGGCGGCCTGGGGCACGCCGCCGTGCGCGCCACCGACGCCAAGGTGGCCCAGGCGGGCCTGGACTACAAGGCCGCCGAGCCCGTGCTGCGCCAGGCAAACGAGGAGATGGCCGCCGAGCTGCGCCGCCAGACCGACGACCTGCTCGACAAGGTGCTCTTCGCCTCGAGCTGCCGCATGAAGAACGCCTTCGCGCGTTCGGACGGGTAACATACCCAGCGACTCGCTCAATCGCCCCGTGCGGGAAATGCTGGGCGGCCCTGCTCCTGGGCGTATGGGGCGGGGCCGCCTGCTTTCAAGAAAGGAAAACGCCATGGCCGTCTACACCTGTCCTGTCTGCGCCCTTGCGGTCGAGTTCGGCGACTCGATGCCTGCGGGGTACGCGTGCCCCCGCTGCATGTGCCCCGGAGAGCGTTTCGCCAGGTCGCAAGGCGAGGCGGAAGTTGGTGCGGCTGTGCGTGAGGAGCCGTGTGCCGAGTGTCCGTGCGACGGGGTCCCCGTTGATAAGGCTGCGCCCTCTGATATTGAGGCCGACGTGCGCGTCGCCATCGAGCGGGCGCACACGAGTGCCGGGCGCTTGCTTGCGTCTGCCTGGGCCGCCCAGAGCGCCGGCATGCCCGAGGCCGGCACGTTCCTTGAACATGCGGCTCACGAGGCTGCGCGTCATGCCGCGCGCCTGACGGAGCTTTTGGGCGAGCAGGGCGACGCCTGCGTGGAAGCGGCTCTGGGGGAGTTCGCCCGGCAAGCCCGCGACGAGGCCTCAGCGCTGAAGGATTTGGCGTCTCGCGTCCAGGCCGAGGGGCAGGAAGCCCAGGCGGCGGCCTTGTGCGAGGCGGCTGCCGACCAGGTGCGTCTTGCAGCGGGCTCGCAGGCCTTGTGCGGCCGGCTTTTCGGCTAGCCCGCAGCTTCGCGCGTGAGGCTTGCCATGCATTGCATGTACGTCGTCAGATGTGCCGACGGCACCCTCTACACGGGCTATTCGCCCGACGTCGAGGCGCGCGTCGCGGCCCACAACGCGGGCAAGGGCGCCAAGTACACCAAGGCGCGCCTGCCCGTGGAGCTTGTGGCCAGCGCCGCCTTTCCCACCAAGCACGAGGCCTTGAGTGCCGAGTGGCACTTCAAGCAGCTGAGCCGCACGCGCAAGGACGGGCTGCTCGCTCAGGCCCGCGTCGAGCCCTTCGAGCGCGTCCTGGCGCGCATGTTCGATTTGGGGGCCGCCGGCGCTGAGCGCCCCGCCGCGCCCGACGTGCCCGCCGCGCCTGCCGAGGTCGACCCGCCAGACGCCCTCACCATGGATGCGCCCGCGCTTGCCGCCGACCCCGCTGCCGTTGTGGATGCGCCCGCTTCTGCAGGGGATGCGCTTGCCCTCGGCACGCCCGCCGCGGACTCGCCAGCCACCCTCGCATAGCGGGCTTTCCAGCCGCCCCTACTCCATCCCCGGATACCCCGTCTGCCGTAGGGCCTCGTAGACCACGATGGCCGCGGAGTTGGAGAGGTTGAGCGATGAGATGCCCGCGAAGCCCGTGCGCACGAAGTTGCCGCAGATGTCGGGGCGCGTCTGCGAGGCGGGCGCGTCGGCCCCCGCGATCTGCTCGTGGTGCGCGTGCCAGGCGGGGCCGTCGTCGAGGGCCATGGCGTCGGGAAGCATCGGGATGCGCTCGCAGCACTGCGGCAGGCTCGCGAGGATCTCGGGCGCGATTCCCGTGCTCTCGCGGCCAAACACCAGGTAGTCGCCGTCGCGGTAGGTGGCCTGCGTGTACACGCGGCTCGCGCGCTTCGTGAGCAGGTGCAGCCGCTCGGGCGTGTCGGCAAGCCCCTCGTCGGCCAGGAACTCCTCCCAGCCCTCGTGCTCGCGCACGTCGAGGTTGTGCCAGTAGTTCATCCCCGCGCGTTTGAGCGCGGCGTCGCTCAGCTCGAAGCCGTAGGGCTTGATGAGGTGCAGCCGCGCCCCCGTCACCACGCAGGTGCGTCCGATGTTGCCGGTGTTGGAGGGAATCTCCGGCTGGTACAAGACCACGTTGAGCATGCGGGGCTCCTAACCCAGGAAGAGCTTCGAGAACACAGGCCAGGTGCACGTGCCCGCCACGATGGCGATGACGAACAGATGCGCCGGATAGAACGTGTACGACACCCACTTGTTCATGTGGCCCTTCTCGCCGTTATAGAAGATGCAGGCCAGGGCGACGCCTGCGATGCACCACATCTGCAGCTCGTTGCCATGGAAGTACGTGAGCAGCGACGCCAGGGCCAGCTGCGCCAGGCGCGACTCCTTGCCCAGGTACATCACGCCGGCCAGCAGGATGCCGTAGCCGGAGTAGCTGGGGTGGATGAGGTTCTGGCACACCCAGTAGCACGCGGCCATCGCGACCGCCGCCACGAGCTTGCCTATCCACCAGGGAAGCCCCACGCGCCTCTCGCACACCTCGCCGGCCCACATGGGCAGCAGGGCCACGAGCAGCGTCACCATGATGTTGAGGTGCACCGTCCAGTCGGCGTCGTCGCCGTGCAGCGCCAGGTCGTAGGGCACCTCGCTCACCAGCGCGAATATGAGCAGGCGCAACGCGTACTTGGGGAAGCTGTGCGTGTGCTTGGCGCCCTCCACCAGCTCAAAGCAGAAGATGGGGAAGGTGATGCGCCCCACGACGCGCATCCAGTAGTACACCTGGTACACCGTCGCCGAGGCAACGGTGGGGTCGGCGAGCGCGGAGCGGTAGTAGTCGTACACGAACACGGCGGCGATGTGGTCCACCACCATGCACACGATGGCGATCCACTTGAGCGCCGAGCCCGACAGCACCCGCCAGGGGTACGCCGGGCGCTGCGATAGTTCCTGCGACATGGACACCCGATTCTCTACAAAGGGGATTTCACCGCGCAAGTATAGACTTCCCGCCTGGGCAGCCCTTGCGGCTTCGCAGTGTTTGTGTCGCATATATGAAGGTGAAATCCACCCTTGACCGACCGGCTGCACATGAGGCAATATATCCCATGCACTTGCGCGGCGTTACCTCAGCTGGATAGAGGGTCTGACTACGAATCAGAACGTCACAGGTTCGAATCCTGTACGCCGCACCACTTGAGATTAAAGGCCGGTTCCTTCGGGAGCCGGCTTTTTTTCGTTTCTAGCCCCAGAAACACGCTCCCATCTTCCGCTTGTTTGGCTTGCGCGTGGCGGGCTTGTTTGGCGGGCCTGGGGTTTTGGGGTATAACACCCTGATGCAACTTTTTGGTTTCGGCCAAAAACGGTGTCGCCTCGGGCGACGGTATGCGGGAGGTAAGCGTGCACGCTGATTGGGACAACGGGCTGTATCTGGGTTTGGACGTGGGATCCACCACGGTGAAGGCGTGCGTGTGGGATTCCCGCGCCGACAAGGTGGTCTACACCGACTACCGCCGCCACGGCGCCAACCAGGCCCACTGCCTCAAGACGGTGCTCGAGGCCCTCGCCCAGGTGCTGCCCGAGTTGCCCTGCCGCGCGGCCATCTGCGGCTCGGGCGGCAAGGTGCTCGCCGAGGAGCTGGACATCCCCTTCGTGCAGGAGGTCGTGGCCAACTCCATCGCCATCCAGAAGCTCTACCCGCAGGTGCGCTGCGCCATCGAGTTGGGCGGCCAGGACGCCAAGGTGGTCTTCTTCCGCGTCGACCCGGCGAGCGGCGAGGTGGACGTGTCGGACATGCGCATGAACGGCACGTGCGCCGGCGGCACGGGCGCCTTCATCGACGAGATCGCCTCGCTTCTCGACACGCCCTCCACCGAGTTCGACAAGCTCGCAGCCCAGGGCACGTGCGTGCACGACATCTCGGGGCGCTGCGGCGTCTACGCCAAGACCGACATCCAGCCCCTGCTCAACCGCGGCGTCCCCAAGGAAGACCTGGCGCTGTCGTGCTTCCACGCCATCGCCAAGCAGACCATCGGCGGCCTGGCGCAGGGCCGCGAGCTTGAGCCGCCCATCATCTTCGAGGGCGGTCCGTGCACCTTCAACCCCACGCTCGTGCGCGTGTTCAAGGAGCGCCTGGGCCTCACCGACGAGCAGGTCGTCATCCCCGAGCACCCCGAGACCATCGTGGCCTTCGGCGCGGCGCTCTCGCTTGCGTCCCTCTTTGCCGACGACGCGCGCCAGTTCAACGTCCAGGGCTGCATCGAGTCGCTCAGCGCCTTCAAGGGCCGCCGCACCGACTCCCTGGCCGAGCTTGAGCCGCTCTTCGCCAACGAGGGCGAGCTGCAGGCCTTCCGCTCGCGCCACCGCCTGGCCCAGCGCCCCCACGCCGACCCGGTGCCGGGCTCGACCACCTACGCCTACCTGGGCATCGACTGCGGCTCCACCACCACCAAGCTCGTCTTGATGGACGACGACGCCAACCTCATCCACTCCTTCTACGCCTCCAACGAGGGCGAGCCGCTCGAGGTCGTGCGCAAGGCCCTGCTGCAGGTGCGCGACATCTTCGAGGCCGCCCAGGCCAAGCTCGTCATCCGCGCGGTGGGCACCACCGGCTACGGCGAGCAGCTCTGCGCGCGCGCCCTGGGCGCCGACTGCCACGTGGTGGAGACGGTGGCGCATGCCCAGGCGGCCAAGCTCTACGCGCCCGAGGTGTCGTTCATCCTCGACATCGGCGGCCAGGACATGAAGGCCATCTGGCTCGACCACGGCATCGTGACCAACATCACCGTCAACGAGGCATGCTCCTCGGGCTGCGGCAGCTTCCTGGAGAGCTTCGGCGCCACGCTGCACATCCCCGTGGAGAAGATCGCCGAGCGCGCCTTCGCCTCCAAGAGCCCGGCCAACCTGGGCTCGCGCTGCACCGTCTTCATGAACAGCTCCATCGTGAGCGAGCAGCAGGCCGGCAAGACGGCCGACGACATCATGGCGGGCCTGTGCCGCTCCATCGTGGAGAACGTCTTCACCAAGGTCATCCGCATGACCAACATGGACAAGCTGGGCAAGCACATCGTGGTGCAGGGCGGCACCTTCCGCAACGACGCGGTGCTTCGCAGCTTCGAGAAGTACGTGGGCCGCGAGGTCACGCGCTCGCCCTACCCCGAGCTCATGGGCGCCCTGGGCGCGGCCCTGCTCACCCGCGAGCAGGTGGAGGGCCAGATCGGCCGCGAGGCCGCCATCTCGGGCAAGTGGGAGACGCCCTTCGTGGGCATCGACGCCCTCGACGACGGCACCTTCGACACCGGCAGCGCCCCGCGCGCGCAAGTGCCCTGGTACACGCGCGAGTCGGGCAACGTGTGCCCGCACTGCTCCAACCACTGCGCGCGCACGGTGGTGCGCTTCTGCAACGGCTCGGCCTGGGTCACGGGCAACCGCTGCTCGCGCGGCGCCGAGCTGGGGCAGACGTCCTCGGCGGGCAAGCGCCCCAGCGCCCCGAACCTCTTCACCGAGCGCATGAACCTGCTGAGGCGCGACTACGAGGTGGAGCCCCTGTGCGCCGAGCGCGGCCAGACCGTGGGCATCCCGCTCGTGCTCAGCTACTGGGACACGCTGCCCTTCTGGAAGACCTTCTGGCGCGCCCTGGGCTTCAAGGTGCGCGTGACCACCCTCTCCACGCGCCGCATGTACGAGGACGGCCTGGCCGCCGTCACCTCCGACACGGTGTGCTTCCCGGCCAAGCTCGTCCACGGCCATATCCGCCAGCTCGAGGCCGCCGGCGTGGACTTCATCTTCATGCCCACCATCACCACGGTGGAGCCCCAGAACCCCCACAAGACCAGCGAGAGCATGTGCGCGGTGGTGAAGGGCTACCCCATGGTGGTGCGCAACTCCGACAACCCCGCCGAGCGCGGCACGCGCTACGAGAACCCGCTCTTCCACTGGCACACCGAGTCCGACCGGCGCCGCCAGCTCTGCGAGTATATGTCGTCTACCTGGGGCATCGACGAGGGCATGTGCCTTGCCGCCATGCGCCAGGGCGACCGCGCCCAGCAGGGCTTCTCGCAGGCGCTGCAGGCCCGCGGCGAGCTCGTCATCCGGCAGGCGCGCGAGGCGGGCGCGTACGCCGTGGTGCTCGCGGCGCGCCCCTACCACAACGACCCGCTCGTCCACCACGGCCTGCCCGAGCTCTTCTGCAACGAGGGCATCCCCGTGGTGTGCGCCGACGCGGTGCCGGGCGTGGGCGAGCAGGACCTCATGGGCTCCATCATCGACATCGTGAACAACTACCACGCGCGCATGCTCTCCTGCGCCGCCATCGCCGCGCGCGACGAGAGCCTCGAGTACGTGCAGCTCGTGAGCTTCGGCTGCGGCCACGACGCCTACATCACCGACGAGATCATCCGCCTCATGGGCGAGATCTCCGGCAAGGTGCCGCTCGTGGTGAAGCTCGACGAGTCCGACGTGTCGGGCCCTCTGCGCATCCGCGTGCAGAGCTTCATCCAGACCACGGCGCGTCGCCGTGCCACGGGGGCAAAGCTCGAGGTGCACGAGCTGCCCGACCCCTACGCGCGCAAGTTCACCCGCGAGGACGCCGGCAAGACCATCCTCGTGCCCAACACCTCGCACGCCTTCTCGCGCATCATGGCGGTGGCCATGGCGGGCACCAAGCACAAGGCGGTGCCGCTGGAGGTGGGCCGCGAGGAGGCCATCCGCCTGGGCAAGAAGTACGTGCACAACGACATCTGCTTCCCCGCGCAGATCGTGATAGGCGAGGCCCTGGCCGCGCTTGAGTCGGGCAAGTACGACACCCACGACGTGGCCATCGCCATGGCCAAGTACGTGGGCGACTGCCGCCTCACGCACTACGTGGCGCTTCTGCGCCGCGCCCTGGACGACGCGGGCTACGACTACGTGCCCATCGTGAGCAACGACGACGAGGACGCGCACGACATCCAGCCCGGTTACACCTTCGGCCTGGGGGGCTCGGTGCGCCTCGTGGCGATGCTTCCCATGATCGACGCCCTGGAGGAGCTGCTGCGCAAGATTCGCCCCTACGAGCTGGCGAAGGGCAGCGCCGACGCGGCCTTCGAGCGCGGCATGGACCTCATCGTGGAGGGCATGGAGAAGGGCGGCATCCCGGGATGCGAGCGCGCCTTCAAGAAGGCCATCGCCGAGATGGGCAAGGTGCCCTACGACCGCTCCAAGCCGCGTCCCCGCGTGCTCATCGTGGGCGAGTACCTGCTCAACTTCCACCCCGGCGCCAACCGCGATATCGAGCTCTACCTCGAGAACAACGGCATGGAGATCGTCGAGGCCAAGATGTGCGACGTCATCCAGAAGACGTACTTCTACATGGACGCCCAGGTGCGCGAGTACCGCATCGACCAGCCCTTCAAGCAAAAGGCCTTCTGGCGCGCGGCCAACAAGCTCTTCGACATGGCCCACGACGCCTGCGACCGCATCGCCAGCGCCCACCCGCTCTACGAGAAGCCCCCGCGCATGGGCGAGGTCACCAAGGCCAGCGACACCCTCATCCACCACACCTTCGACGCCGGCGAGGGCGTGCTCATCCCGGCCGAGATCATGCACCACGCCGCCCACGGGGTGAACGACTTCATCATCCTGCAGCCCTTCGGGTGCCTCCCCAACCACGTGGTGGGCCGCGGCATCGTGAAGCGCCTCAAGGAGATGTACCCCCAGGCCAACATCCTGGCGCTCGACTACGACCCCGACACGAGCTTCGCCAACATCGAGAACAGGCTCCAGATGCTCATCATGGGGGCGCGCAAGCGCGGGTAGCGGGCGCGGCCTGAGGCCGGGCCGGCGCCCCCGTCGGGCATGGCTTGCGTGCGGCTTGCTTGACGCGGGCTGTGTCGTGCGTGTGCAGCGCATGCGCCCGTCGGGTGCATCCCGTTGCGGGCGGCGGCGCACAAAGCCCATAATCGCGGGCATCAAAACTCAAGCAGGCGGGGCGCACGGTCGCCCCGCCTTTGTATCAGCGCGTTTTTACGGAGGGCCGTATGAGGGAAATGTCTGAGCGCAGGGACCGCGTGCTTGCCTGCTGCGTCGCGTGCGTGTTCGGGGCGGCGCTTCTCGCGGCTCCCGTGCCGCAGGCCGCCTTCGCCCAGAGCACGGATGCGAGCTCGGGCACGCAGGAGGGCGCGTCCGCCTACACCGTGACGTTTGCCGCCAACGGGGGCAGCGCGGTGGCCGCCCAGCAGGTGAGCGCGGGCGGCGTGGCCCAGAGGCCCGCCGACCCCGTCAAGGCCGGGTTCACCCTCGTGGGCTGGTATTCTGACAGCGCCTGCACCGTCGCGTACGACTTCTCGAAGCCCGTGAGCGGCGACCTCATCCTCTGGGCCAAGTGGACCGTCGCCACCTTCACGGTGAGCTTCGAGGCGGGCGAGGACTGCTCCGTCGACGCGCAGACGGTGGAGTACGGCAAGGTCGCCGCGCAGCCCGCCGACCCCAAGGTCGCCGGCAAGACCTTCCTGGGCTGGTACGGCGACGCGACGTGCACCAAGCCCTATGACTTCTCCCAGGCCGTCTACAGCGACACGACGCTGCATGCCAAGTGGGCCGTCAAGGTGCTGGGCGTGCGCTTCGTGGCGAACGGCGGCACGAAGGTCGCCGCGCAGGACGTGGAGTACGGCAAGACCGTCGCGCGTCCCCAGACCGACCCCGAGCGTGAGGGCTATGCCTTCATGGGCTGGTACGCCGACGCCGACCTCACCCAGAAGTTCGACTTCACCGCTCCCGTCACCGCTAACCTCAAGGTCTATGCCAAGTGGGCCCTCCTGCACACGGCGACCTTCGAGTCCAACGGGGGCTCGGAGGTGGACGAGCAGCTCGTGGCCGACGACACCGCCGCCCAGGAGCCTGCCGCCCCGGTGCGCAAGGGCTTCACCTTCGCGGGCTGGTGCTCCGACAAGCTCCTGAGCTGCGCGTACGACTTCTCCGCAGGCGTGGAGGGCGACATCACGCTCTACGCCAAGTGGGTCAAGGACACCTCCGACCCCATCGCCTTCACCGACCTCGTGGAGCCCTGGAGCTACACGTGGATCGAGCAGGCAAGTACGCGCGGCCTCATGAGCGGCTACGACGACGGCACGGGCAAGCTGACAGGCCAGTTCTATCCCTCGCTCAACATCTCGCGCGGGCAGGTGGCCACGGTGCTGTGGCGCATCGCCGGCTCTCCTGCGGTGTCGTCGGGCGGCACCTTCCCCGACGTGCCGAAGGGCATGTACTACACGAAGGCCGTGACCTGGTGCGCCGCGCAGGGCATCGTGACCGGCTACGAGGACGGCGCGTACAAGGGGACGTTCCGCCCGGATGCCCAGGTGAGCCGCGAGGAGCTTGCGGCGATGGTGTACCGCTTCGCCGCCTGGGCGGGTGTGACCACCGAGGACGCGCCGAGCGGCGCGTACCAGAAGTGCATCGACACGAAGCTCGTGAGCGACTGGTCGCACGACGCCATGGTGTGGTGCGCGGCCGCAGGCGTCATCACGGGCAAGGACACCGAGAAGGGCCTGCTCCTCGACCCCCAGGCGGGGGCGACGCGCGCGCAGGCTGCCAAGGTGTTCGTGCAGCTCGACAAGCTTGCCGACGGCGAGGCGTACCCCTACGACGACACGGACGGCACGGACCCCGAGCCCGACCCCGACGACCCCGATGACGCCGGCGACTCCGACGACGCCTCCGAGACCCCCACGCACCCCAGGGACTCGGCGCTGGACTCCGGCCTCACCTATGGCGTGACGGCGCAGGGTTTCTCCTTCGTGGTGGTGCCCGAGGGCTACACCGACGCCGACGGCTACGCCTACGTGCTCGACCAGGCGTATGACGAGCTCGGCGGCAGGTACGTGGGCCCGGGCGCCTACATCACGGGATATGCGGGAAGCGCCGCCGACGCGACGCTGCCTGCCCAGATAAGCTGGCCCGTCAAGGTGGAAGGTCCCTCCGACATGGCCGTGTCGGGCAGCAAGGCAGGCCCTGCCGTGGTCTCGGCCAACCTATCGTGGAGCGCCGACGATGCCGAGGGTCGTACGCGCCTGACCAGCCTCACCGTGGAGCGTGGGTCGGCCCTGGTGCAGCTCGACCTTTCGGGCAACCTCGTGGACGGCGTCGCGCTGAGCGGGGAGGGCGAGACGGGGCTGGGCGTCCTGCGCTTCCTCGACCTGTCTGACACGCAGACGCAGGGCCTGGACACCTCGGCGTTCGCGGCGCTTGAGCGGCTGAGCCTTGCCCGCTGCCCGCTTGCCGCCGAGGCGCTTGCGAGCCTGACGTCCTGGCGGGGCGCCACGGGCCTGCCGGCCGACCTGACCGACGCCGGGCAGGTCGGGGACGCGGACGCGGATACGGACGCGGCCGTGGACGAGGACGACTGCGGTGCCGTGGACGAGGACGACTTTGCCGCAGGCGACGGCGCGGCGGCCGACGACGACGGGTTTGCCGCCGTGGATGACGAAGTGGCCGACGACGAGTTCGTCGCAGGCGAGGGCCCCGACGAGGCCGCCGACGAGGACCTCGCCACCTACGACGACCTCTCTGCGGCGGGCGCCGATGACGACCTCGCCGCCTTTGACCTCGAAGCCGTGAACGCCGCCTAGCGCGCACCTCGCTGCGAAGCCGCCCCCGTAGCCCGATGATGAGCTGCGGGGGTGCCTTCTTTGCGCCCGATTTCTCGACTCTCTTCCTTTGGCATTTTCCTGTCGTGCATCGCCGGGTAGCCTTCCTAGGCGCGCGCGGCGTACAATCGCGGGTTACATCGTCGTCAAGGGAGAGGTTCGTTCCAATGAACGTCAAGTCTGATGCCATCAAGTTCGGCCCCATGAACGGGGCGCACCGCTCGCTGTACCACGCGCTCGGCCTTACCGACGAGGAGCTCGCCCGCCCGCTCGTGGGCATCGTCAGCTCCTACAACGAGATCGTCCCCGGCCACATGAACATCGACAAGATCGTCGACGCCGTCAAGATGGGCGTCGCCATGGCCGGCGGCACCCCCATCGTCTTCCCGGCCATCGCCGTGTGCGACGGCATCGCCATGGGCCACATCGGCATGAAGTACTCGCTGGTCACCCGCGACCTCATCGCCGACTCCACCGAGGCCATGGCCCTGGCCCACGGCTTCGACGCCCTGGTCATGGTGCCCAACTGCGACAAGAACGTCCCCGGCCTGCTCATGGCCGCCGCGCGCCTCAACGTGCCCACCACCTTCGTGTCGGGCGGCCCGATGCTCGCCGGCCACGTCAACGGCCAGCGCACGAGCCTGTCGTCCATGTTCGAGGCGCAGGGCATGTACTCCGCCGGCAAGATGACCGAGGAGGACGTTGAGGACTACGCCCGCCGCGTGTGCCCCACCTGCGGCTCCTGCTCGGGCATGTACACCGCCAACTCCATGAACTGCCTCACCGAGGTGCTCGGCATGGGCCTGCGCGGCAACGGCACCATCCCCGCCGTGTACTCCCGCCGCCTGGAGCTGGCCAAGCACGCCGGCATGGCCGTCATGGAGATGCTCAAGCGCGACATCCGCCCGCGCGACATCATGACGCGGGAGGCCTTCGAGAACGCCCTGACCGTCGACATGGCCCTGGGCTGCTCCACCAACTCCATGCTGCACCTGCCCGCCATCGCCCATGAGTGCGGCATCGAGATCAACCTCGACATCGCCAACGCCATGAGCATGAAGACCCCCAACCTGTGCCACCTGGCGCCCGCCGGCCGCACCTACATGGAGCAGCTCGACGAGGCCGGCGGCGTGTACGCCGTGATGCACGAGCTCAGCAAGCTCGGCCTCATCCACACCGACTGCATCACCGTCACGGGCAAGACGGTGGGCGAGAACATCGCCAACGCCGTCAACCTCGACCCCGAGGTCATCCGCCCCGTCGAGAACCCCTACAGCCCCACGGGCGGCATCGCCGTGCTGCGCGGCAACCTCGCTCCCGACGGCTCGGTGGTCAAGCGCTCCGCTGTGCTGCCCGAGATGCAGGTGCACGAGGGTCCGGCGCGCGTCTTCGAGTGCGAGGAGGACGCCCAGGCCGCCATCGACGCCGGCAAGATCAACCCCGGCGACGTCGTGGTTATCCGCTACGAGGGCCCCAAGGGCGGCCCGGGCATGCGCGAGATGCTCAACCCCACCTCGGCCATCATGGGCCAGGGCCTGGGCAGCTCCGTGGCCCTCATCACCGACGGCCGCTTCTCCGGCGCCACGCGCGGCGCGTGCGTGGGCCACGTGTCGCCCGAGGCTGCCAGCGGCGGCCCCATCGGCATCGTGGAGGAGGGCGACATCATCTCCATCGACATCCCCAACTACACCATCGAGCTCAAGATCTCGCAGGAGGAGTTCGACCGCCGCATGGCCGCCTTCGTGCCCAAGACCAAGGAGCTCTCCGGCTACCTGAAGCGCTACGCCGCCCTCGTCTCCAGCGGAGCCACCGGTGCCGTCCTCAACTAGTCCCGCGTGCTTCTCTGACAAGGCCCCCATGCTCGCGGAGCTCGCCATGCGCCTGCGCGCGCTCGGCGTGTTCCGCGGGCTTCTGGCCGACCCGGTGGTCTCGGCGCTGCTGAGCTACCTGGACTGCCGCCGCGACGCGCCGGCGCATGCCTGCGTGTCGATGTACGGCGAGTTTGCCAACCGCCTGTACGCGAGCGGCCACGCGAGCCTGGCGTCCTACCTGCTCGAGGCCGTGTGCAACGACGAGAATCCCTACATCCTGGCCTGCGCCGCGGGCCGGGATGTCCCTGCGAGCCTGGAGGCCTGCGCCAAGGCCGACCTGCGCTGCCTGCAGGAGGTGGCCAACCTCACGCCCGCCGCGCTGCGCATGGGCCTCGACTGGCAGGGCTTCCTGCCGGGCTTCGAGCAGGAGAAGGTCGAGCTCGCATCTGAGTACCTCGCCCGCGCCGCGCAGGTGGGGCGCTACGGCTTCGGCATGTACGCGCGCTACCGCATGTTCAGCCTCACCGACGCCGGCCAGGTCGTGCCGGTCACGCACCCCGACCCCCAGCGCCTGAGCGACCTTGCGGGCTACGAGCGCGAGAAGGGCCTCGTGCTTGCCAACACGCGCGCGCTTCTCGCCGGCAAGCCTGCCGCCAACGCGCTGCTCTCGGGCGACGCGGGCACGGGCAAGTCGTCCACGGTGAAGGCCGTGGTCAACGAGCTGGCAGGGGAGGGCCTGCGCATCATCGAGGTGCGCAAGGACCAGCTCAAGCTCATCCCCGCCGTGCTCGACGAGCTCGCGGCCAACCCGCTCAAGTTCATCGTCTTCATCGACGACCTGTCGTTCTCGCGCGACGACGACAACTACGCCGCGCTCAAGGCGGTGCTCGAGGGCGGCGTGTCGTCGAAGAGCCGCAACGTGGTGATCTACGCCACGTCGAACCGCCGTCACCTCGTGAAGGAGAGCTTCTCGGCCCGCGACGGCGACGACGTGCATCGCAACGACACCATGCAGGAGACGCTGTCGCTCTCGGAGCGCTTCGGCCTGCAGATCTCGTTCTTCAAGCCCGACAAGGCCGCTTACCTGGCCATCGTGGACCAGCTGGCCGAGTCGGCAGGCCTTGAGATTGCCCGCGAGGAGCTCGAGGCGGGCGCCGAGCGCTTCGCCTTGGGACGCGGAGGGCGCTCGGCCCGAGGCGCGCGCCAGTACGTTGACAGCCTGATTGCGCAGTCTCTGTAGGCGCTCTGTTAAGTTTTCGCCCGCAGGCCCCGGACGGGTGGGCCTGCGGGTAAGGATGTATGCCAGGAAGCGCATGGGCCCCGCCTGGGGCCTTCGGGCGCCGGTCGGGTGTCGCGCGACGGGCGTCTTGCGAGGGGCGCGACGCCCGACCGGCGAGGCCGCGCCGGCGACCGCCCGGGGCGCGAGGCGGCATCCTTTGGTATCGAGGGGAAGTGACCATATGGCAAAAGGCAAGCTTGCGACTGAGATGGCCGTCGAGGCGGAAGGCGCCGCCGTGTTTTGCGCGCGTCCGGGCTCTCCTGCCTGCGTTGCTGCGGCAAGCGGCGCCGCGAGCCGCCATCCCTTCCTCGACCGCTATGACGCGACGCACCGTCGCGGCAGGCTCTACTCCACCGGCGAGGAGATCGGCAACGCCGTGTCGCACGGCGTGGGCTTCGGCCTGGCCATCGCGGCCCTCGTGCTTCTCTGCGTGAGCGCGGCCCACGGCGGGGGCGGCCTCAAGACGTGCGCGGCGGTGATGATGGGCGTCACGCTCGTGTGCGAGTACCTCTTCTCCACGCTCTACCACGCCATCCAAGCGCCGCGCGGCAAGGCGGTGCTGCGCATCCTCGACCACAGCGCCATCTACCTGCTCATCGCCGGCTGCTACGCGCCCTTCACGCTCGTCACCCTGCATGACAGGGGAGGCGTGGCTATCTGCGTGGCGGTGTGGGTCATCGCGCTCTTCGGCATCCTGCTGGAGTGCTTCGGCCGCCAGCGCCAGCCCAAGTGGGTGAGCGCCCTCATCTATCTGGCCATGGGCTGGGCCATCGTGTTCCAGGTGCCGGCCCTGCTGGAGCTTCTCGCCCCGGGCGGCGTGGCCCTGCTGGTGGCGGGAGGCCTGGCGTACTCGGTGGGCTGCGTGTTCTACGTGCTGAAGCGCATCCCGTACTCGCACATGGTGTTTCACTTCTTCGTGCTCGGCGGCAGCATCTGCCACACCCTGGCCGTGCTGCTCTTCGTGTTCTAAACCCGGACCTTTGGAGGTTTGCGTTCTCATATGGGCATAGGTCTCTCCATCCTGCTGGCGTTCGTCCTCATCTTGGTGAACGGCTACTTCTCCATGTCGGAGATGGCGCTGGTCAACGCGAGCAAACCCCTGCTCGACCATGAGGCCGAGGAGGGCGACAAGGCTGCGGCCCGCGCGGCGGCGCTCTCAAGCGACTCGGGCAACTTCCTGGCCACCATCCAGGTGGCCATCACGCTCGTGGGCTTCTTCTCCTCGGCCGTGGCCTCCACGAACCTGTCCGACCCGTTCGCCTCGTGGATGGCGTCGTTCGGCATCGGCTGGCTGAGCGCCGCCGCGCCGGTGCTCTCGCCCATCCTCATCACGCTTGCCGTGTCCTACTTCAGCATCGTGCTGGGCGAGCTCGTGCCCAAGCGCATGGCCCTGGCTGACACCGAGAAGGTGGCCAAGGCCGTGGCTGGCCCGCTCATCGTCTTTGGCAAGATCGCCAAGCCGCTCGTGTGGCTCACCGGCGCCAGCGCCGACCTCGTGGCGCGCCTGTGCCACATCAAGAAGGCCGACGAGGGCCAGGTCTCCGAGGAGGAGATCAAGTACATGGTGGCCGAGCAGGAGGACCTCTCTGACGACGAGAAACGCATGATCCACGAGGTGTTCGACCTGGGCGACGCCGTGGTGCGCGAGGTCATGGTGCCCCGCGTGGACGTCACCGCCTGCGACGAGGCCGACCCGGTGCGCGACGTGCTCGCCCTCATGCAGAAGACGGGCTTCTCGCGCCTGCCGGTGTATCGCGGCGACGTGGACGAGGTGGCGGGCATCGCCAACATCAAGGACCTCATCGACCCGGTGCTCTCGGGCAAGGGCGACCAGCCCGTGGGTGCCTACGCGCGCCCCTGCATGTTCGTGCCCGAGACGAAGGACCTGCTGCCCCTGCTCTCCGAGCTTCGCGCCGAGCACGCCCAGATGGCCGTGGTGGTGGACGAGTACGGCGGCACGGCCGGCGTCATCACCATCGAGGACATCGTGGAGGAGGTCGTGGGCGAGATCAACGACGAGTACGACCACGTCGAGGAGGAGCTCACCTGCCTCAACGAGCGCGAGTGGGAGGTGGACGGCACGTTCTCGGTGGACGACGCCCTTGAGCTGGGCTGGCCCATCGAGGACAGCGAGGAGTACGACACCGTGGCCGGCTGGTTCATCTACGAGATCGACCGCATGCCCGAGGCCGGTGACGTCATCGAGCGCGACGGCTGGGAGTTCCGCGTCACCTCCATGGACGGCCTGCGCATCGAGAGCGTCCACGTGACCGCCCCCGAGCCGCTGCAGGCCGAGCAAACCGAGGAAGCCTAGGGTACCTTCATATGTTTTGCCGCCTGTATGCGCTACCATGTCAGGCGGATCAGTCTGATTGCCTACGACGGCTCCCGAGCGATTCCTTGGGGGCCGTCCGACGTTACAAGAAAGGCCTGTGAGGCGGATGAGCCTGTTTGAGCTGAAGAAGGTCGTCATCGGACCGGAGAACCTGAGCGCCTACGTCGTGCTCGCCCCCGAGGCGCCCGTGAAGACGAGCGAGCAGGACGCGCGCGGTGCCCAGCGCGTGTACGAGCTCATGCCCCAGATTGCCGAGCACGCCTGCGTGAGCGAGGCCGGCGACACCTTCCGCGACGCCCTGCCCGACACCGAGTGCGCCCACCTGCTGGAGCACGTGTGCGTCGAGCTCATGAGCCGCCTGGGCTTGGAGGACGTCAGCGCCGGCAACACGAGCGCCACCCCCGGCGTCGAGCGCGGCTGGACGGTCACGCTTTCCTGCCCCGACGACGTCGTCGTGTCGGGCGTGCTCTCCAGCGCGCTCTTCATCATGGAATGGGCTTTCGCCGGCCCTGACGACGGCCCCAAGCCCGACCTCGACGGCATCATCGAGGGCCTGCGCGCGCTGACGTCCAGCCTGGACAAGGCCCAGGAGGCGTAAGGCGGGCAAACGAGGCCCGCACGCGGGTATAAGCCCCGCATCGCATCCGACGCAAGCCGACAGAAGGGAACTCCCATGAGCATCAAGAACGCAGCAGGCATCGCAGTGGCAGCGCTGGTAGGCGCCGCAGCCGGCGTGGTGGCAGGCATCCTCGTGGCGCCGCGCCCCGGCACCGAGACCCGCGAGAAGATGGCCCAGGCGGCAGGTCAGACCTGGGGCGAGATCGTGGACGGCTTCGAGGTCAACGCAAGCGTTGCGTGCGAGGACGCCGCCCAGGCCGCCCAGGCCAGCGCCGAGAAGACCGACGAGCTGCGCGAGAAGGTCGCCGCCGCCCGCGCCCGCATGAGCGAGGTGCGCGACGGCATCGCGCGCTCGGCCGAGCATCTGGCCGAGCAGGTCGCGCCCGCCGCGCAGCAGGCCGCCGAGCAGGCCGCGCCCGCGCAGCAGGACGCTCCCGCCCAGGCCGAGTAGCCGCCCACACGCCCACCGCAAGACCGGAGAACGCACATGCTCACCACCAAAGAGGTACGCAGCGTCAAGGTGTGCCACGGCTTCAAGCCGGGCAAGGAGCTCGACAAGAACGGCGTGCCGCGCCGCCGCCGCAAGATCGGCAAGGTCTCCAAGACCGTCTTCTCGCCCGACGGCATGAAGGTCGTCGGCTTCATCGTGCGCCGCCCCGACCTGCTCTGGATGATCAAGCGCGCCGACAAGTTCCTGGCCCTGGACGCCATGGACGTGCAGGACGGCGTGATCGTGGCTACGATGGGCTCCAAGTCCTGGGACGACGAGGCCCGCAAGCGCCTGGACCTCGACTGGGATCGCTGCATCATCTGGGAGGGCATGGAGGTCAAGACCACGACGGGCGTCGAGATCGGCCGCGTCGACGAGCTGTCCTTCGACGAGCGCACGGGCGACCTCAACTCGCTCTTCCTCGACGACGGTGCCACCTCGCGCGCGCTGCTGGGCTCCATCGAGATTCCCAGCGAGCTCATGGTGGGCTACAAGAAGGGCATCCTCATCGTGAAGCCCGAGGCGCGCGACCTGCTGCCCGCAGGCGGCCTGGCGGCCAAGGCCGGCGAGGCTAGCGCGGTGGTCTCGGCCAAGACGGCCCAGACCCAGAAGGCGGCCACCGAGGCCACGGCCAAGGCCATCGAGGCCGGCACCGTCGGCGTGGGCAAGGGCGTGGGGCGCATCAAGAAGTCGTTCACCGGCGCGGTTGACGGCTTCAAGAAGGAGAGCGGCATGGGCGAGAAGAAGCCCGCCGCTCAAGCCGCAAAGGCTGCGTCCAAGGCCCAGCCTGCCGCAAAGAAACCTGCGTCTGGCACCTCGAAGCCTGCCAGCTCGGGCGCTTCCTCTGCTGCAAAGAAGGCCTCTTCTGCCGATACCAAGAAGGCCGTGACGAACCATCTCAAATCTGCGGGGTCTATGTTCTCCGATTTCAAGAAAGAGTTCGACAAGGCCAAGAAGTAACATGGCGTGTTACCCAAAAACGCAGCCAATGTAGCCTAAAAGCCCCAAGCCGACTGGAGAGCACAAGATGTCTGAGCGTCGTCGCGAGTATGGCAGTAGCCCCTATGACACGGAGGGCTCCTACAGCCGATATGGCGCAGCGGGCCGCGACCCGTACGGCAACGACGCATCCCAGCAGGCAGGCCAGCAGGCATCGGGCTATCAGGATTCCTATGGGCGCGGGGCCGATGCATACGGCTCCGGCTCCTCTCAGCGCCGCAGCGCCTACGATCAGGGCCAGCAGCGCAGCGCCTACGACCAGGGGCAGCAGCGCGGCTCCTATGGCCAGGGTCAATATGGCGCGTCCCAGCAGGGGCAGGACCGCTACGGCCGTCAGGACGCCTACGCCTCCGCCTCCGCCTCGCGCAGCTCCTACGGCTCGCAGCGCGGCTCGCGCTCGGGCGACGCCTACGGCAGCTCCCAGCGCGGCGCCACGCAGTACCCCGCCGGCCAGGGCCACGCCTATACCTCGAGCAGGCGTCCCAACAACGCCTCAGGCGTCACCCCGGTGAGCGCGTCGGCCCACCATGCGGCCAACCTCACGCACCAGGGCTCCGAGGGCATCTCGCGCCGCTCCCTGCTCAAGGTGGGCATCGGCGCCGTGGCGGCCGCAGCCCTGCTCGGCGTGGGCGGCGCGGTGTGGTACACGCACCGCGCGGTGGCCTGCACCATCGACGGCAAGGTGAACGAGCTGCCCGTGGGCCTCACCGCCCAGGAGATCGTGAGCCGCGGCTGTGCCTCGCCTGTGGCGGGCAACCTCGTCTCCATCTGCCAGGACGGGGAGGTTCCCACCGTGCTCCAGAAGGGCGGCGGCAACCCCTACACGCTCTGTGTGGGCGGCGTGCCCGTCGACGTCGACTCCTACCGCCTCTCCGAGGGCGACGTGCTGGAGTTCATCAACGGCACCGACGTCACCGAGGAGGTGACGGCCGTCACCACCGAGACGGCCCCCGGCATCCAGATTCCCGACAGCGCCCTGCTTCTTGCCCCCATCGGCTACGTGAAGCAGTGGGGCCGCAACGGCATCTCCACCGTGGAGACGGGCACCGTCTCGGGCGTCACCATCGACCGCGGCGTGACCCAGGAGCCCCAGGACCTCATCATCACCAACACGGGCGTCAACCCCGACGACGGCCGCAAGCTCGTCGCCCTCACCTTCGACGACGGCCCCGACCTCACCTATACCCCCCAGTACCTCGACATCCTCGCCAGTCACAACGCCAAGGCGACGTTCTTCATGATCGGCACGAGCCTGTCGGCAGGCGACGAGTACGCGCAGATGGCGTGCCGCGTGCGCGACGCCGGCCACCAGATTGCGAGCCACACCTACTCGCACTACGACGGCACGCTCTCGTCGCTCGACGCCGCCACGCGCAACGACGAGATCTCCAAGACCTTCGACATCATCAAGCAGGTCACGGGCGTGGAAACGAGCGTGTTCCGTCCGCCCTACGGCGAGTTCAGGGGCTGGCAGTATCTGCAGTACATGGCCCAGACCGGCCGCGACATCACGAGCTCGGTGTACTGGAGCGTGGACTCGGAGGACTGGAGCGTGGCTCAGAATGGCACCGACGTCTACACGGGCGCCCAGACCATCGTGGACAACTGCACGAAGGGCCTGAACGAGACCAACTACAACGGCGCCATCATCCTCATGCACGACGGCGGCGGTAACCGCGAGCGCGACGTCATCGCCCTGCCCACCATCCTCGAGACCTTCCAGGCGCTGGGATATGAGTTCGTCACGGTGGACGAGATGGTGGCGGCCGACTCCACCTTCCCGGAGTGGGTGGGCACGGGCAACGCCACGCGCCCGGCCGACTCGGTGATTCCCGACACCTCGGCGTACTTCTAAGCCCCGGCGTGCGGCCCGGGCGTGCGCCTTGCGCTTCGCGTCTCGCCCGTTTGGGAAAGCCGCAGCTCATAGGCCCTGCTCGTGGGCGTCGTGGGAATTGACGCACATTTTGCTGTGTCTACGTTGACTAACCGTTCGTCGCTCTGATAGTGTCACAACCCAGTGAGGGAGTAGCTTGCGCACGCATATCGTGCGCGGCCCGTCAACATCATGGCCCAGTGCCTGGCGTGCCTTAATAAGCGAGACTCACGGCTGTCGCGTGTGCGGCCGCCGTGAGTCTCGCTTTTTTGTTGCGCGTCGGGCGGCGAGGCCGGGTGCGGACGGGCGGGAAAAGGAGAGGAAGGTGGGTCGCCTTGTCGCTTGTCGAGGTGATTCTTCTGGGTGTGGCGCTCTCGATGGACGCCTTTGCGGTGACCATCTCGAACGTCTTCGCCCATAGGGGCCTTTCACGGGGCCGCGCGATGCTCATGCCGGTGTTCTTCGGCGCGTTCCAGGGCATCATGCCCCTGCTGGGCTTCTTTGCCGGGTCGCTCGTGGCCGAGGTCATCGAGCGCTATGCCGGCATCGTGACGTTCGTCATCTTGGGCTTCGTGGGCGGCAAGATGATTTGGGACGCCTTCCACGAGGAGGACGGCGAGGTTGATGACAAGGCGCTTACGGTGGGGTCGCTCTTCTTTCAGGCCATCGCCACCTCCATCGACGCGTTTGCGGTGGGCGTGAGCTTCGTGGGCCTGGGCGTGGAGCCCTTCTCCAGCGCGGGCATCATCGCCCTCACCACCTTCCTGTGCACGTGCGTGGCCCTGCTCGTGGGGCGCACGTTCGGCAACAAGCTCGGCGAGAAGGCCACGGTCGTCGGCGGTGTCGTGCTCGTGATCATCGGTATCAAGGCCCTGTTCTAGCAGGTCGTTCAGTAAAGGAGAAAGAAAGTGGACCTGTCGTTTCTGGCGTCGCCTGAGGCCTGGATCAGCCTCGTGACCCTCGTGTTTCTGGAGATCATCCTGGGTGTGGACAACATCGTCTTCATCATCCTGACCTCCGACCGCCTCGCGCCCGAGAAGCAGCACATCGGCCGCAAGCTCGGCCTGGCCGGCGCCTTCGTGTCACGCGCCATCTTCCTGTCGTTCGCGTCGTTCCTCGTCCACATGACGAGCAAGCTCTTCACGCTGCCCTTCAACGGCCTGGACGGCGAGCCCTTCGGCATGTCGGTGCGCGACCTCGTGCTCTTCCTGGGCGGCGCCTACCTCATCTACAAGGGCATCTCCGAGCTGCGCGGCGTGCTGAGCCTTGAGGAGGAGAAGGCCGAGCACGAGGAGAAGCACCAGGACAAGCCCAAGAAGACCCTGAGCCTTCCCGGCGCCGTCGCCACCATCATGGTGATGGACGTCGTGTTCTCCATCGACTCCGTCATCACCGCCGTGGGCCTGGCCAACCAGCTCTTCATCATGATCTTCGCCGTGATGATCGCGATCATCATCATGATGATCTTCATCGACGCCATCTCCGACTTCATCAACGCCCACATCGAGATGAAGATGCTGGCCCTGTGCTTCATCACCATCATCGGCCTGCTGCTCTTCCTCGACGGCCTGGGCATCCACTCCAGCATCGAGGTCTTCGACATGCACGTCGAGAAGCTCATGGTCTACTTCGCCATGGTGTTCTCGGTCATCATCTGCCTGCTCATCATCCGCCGCAACAAGAACTACGCGGCCTGGCAGGCAGAGCTCGCCGAGCAGGGCCTGCCCCCTCACACCTACGAGGAGAAGTAAGCCCGCCTAAAAGGGTGCTCAACGACAAGAGGGGCCGTCAGCCACGCGCCGACGGCCCCTCTTCGCATACAACGACGAATCCAGTGCGCCAGGTTCCGCCCCTCTAAAACGCGGGTTCTGATGCGCAAGGCGTGCAGGTGCGATGCGCGCGCTGCGGGCCTTTGGCCTACTGGACGTACACCGAAGGTGCGCACCGCGCGTAAGGCTCTGTGGAACGCGGCGCATCAGGTTCCGCTACACACCTAACCAGGAGAGCCAGGTGGGGAGGGCTTTTTGGGAGAGCTCGTATCCCTTCTCATAGCTCGCCTGCAGCTTGTCGGCGTCGTGGGTGGAGCTCTCCACGGCCATCTCGTCGGCGTACACGATGAAGGCGCGCCCCTCGCGCTGCATCTGCTCCAGGCGCTCGAGCTCAGCGTTGTAGCGCTCATTGCGCGTGCGCAGGGCGTCGGCCAGGCAGGGGTGCGTGCGCTCGTGCAGGGCGGCAAGCAGGAGCTGCCCCTTCGACACCTTGCCCTTGCGGTAGCCCCTCGGCCGCGTGAGCACGGCGAAGACGCGCTCGTAGCCGGCGTCGAGGGCGCACTGCAGCGCAAGGCCCGCGCCCACGCCCAGGCCGCCGTCGGCAAACGTGCGCCCCTGCACCTGCGTGAAGGGCATCATGAACGGGATGGAGCTGCTCGCGCGCACGCGCACCATGAGGTCTTGCAGGCTGTGCACGTCTTGCCGGCCCCACACCACCGACTCACCGTTGTCGATGTCGAAGGCCTGGATGGCAAAGGCGGGCGTGCTCTGCTCGAAGCGTGCGTAGTTGTACGTGAGCGGCTCGCCCGGCAGGCAGGATTCCTGGTAGATCCAGTGGGCGGAGAACATGCCCTTGCCCGCGAGGAAGGTCTTCCAGTCGCCGAAGCGCGGGTCGCGGGCGATGTCGGTGAAGCTCTCGCGCGCACGCCAGGGGTCGCCGTGCAGGTAGTTCACCACGTTGGACGAGCCCGCCGACACGCCGCAGGTGAAGGGGAAGCGGATGCCTTGCTCGATGAGCGTGACGACGGTGCCCGTGGTATAGCTCGCGCGCATCCCGCCGCCCTCGAACAGCAGCGCGCAGTCCTGCACGTCGCGCGGCACGGGCGCATGGAAGGGGCCGGAGCCGTCGGCTTGCCACAGCCCGAGCATGTCGCGCTTCGTGCGCAGCAGGTTCACGGCGCGCGCCTCAGCCCCCGTCTCACCGCCCATCAGGCCTGCTCCTGCGTCCCTGCTGCCTTGTTGGGCTCGGGCATCTTGATCATGAAGACGAGGCCCACGAAGAGCAGCACGGCGATGGAGAGCACGCCCAGCGAGGCGTTGCCGGTGATCTGCGTAATCACGGCCACGAGGAGAGACCCCATGACGCTGGCGTACTTGCCGAACACGTCGAAGAAGCCGTAGAACTCGTTGGAGTTCTCCTTGGGCACGAGGCGTCCGAAGTAGCTGCGCGACAGCGCCTGCACGCCGCCCTGGAAGAGGCCCACGCAGATGGCGAGGATCCAGAACTCGGTGGCGCTGCGCAGGAAGAACGCGGCGAAGAAGACGATGCAGGTATAGGCGAGCACGGCGACGATGATCATGCGGCGCGTGCCGAACGCGTCGGCGAGCCTGCCGTAGGCGATGGCGCTGGGGAAAGCCACGAACTGCGTCACGAGCAGTGCCAGCACGAGCTGCGTGGAGTCGATGCCCAGGCTCGTGCCGTACGAGGTGCTCAGCGAGATGACGGTGTGCACGCCGTCGATGTAGAAGAAGAACGCCAGCATGAAGTAGAACATGGGCTTGTTCTTCGCGATCTTGCGCATGGTGGCGGCAAGCCCCTTGAAGCTGTCGCATATCGCCTTGCCCGCGCTCACGCCCGCGCCCTGCTTGTAGTGGGCCTGCTTGTAGCTGCGCAGCAGCGGCACGGTGAACGCGGCCCACCACAGCGCCGTCAGCACGAAGGAGAGGCGCGTGGCCACAATCGTGGGGATGCCGATGGAGGGCCCTGCGAAGATGAGGGCAAGACAGGCGATGAAGGGGATGGTCGAGCCCACATAGCCCCAGGCGTAGCCGTGCGAGGACACCTCGTCCATGCGCTCGTCGCTCGTGACGTCGACGAGCATGGAGTCGTAGAAGGTGGCCGAGGAGTTGAGGCCCACCGTGGCGAGCACGTAGAGCACGAGAAACGCTAGCCATCCCAGGGGCAGCGCCATTGCGGCGCAGCACACCACGCCGGTGAGGAAGAAGCCCAGGAAGAACTTGATTTTCTTGCCCTGGTAGTCGGCAAGCGACCCCAAGGCGGGCATAAGGATGGCCACGAGCAGGCTTGCGACGGTCTGGGCGTAGCCGAAGGTGCTCACCACGTCGGTGCGCCCGGCGCTCTCAAGCAGCGAGTTGAGGTAGATGGGCACCACGGCCGTGCTGAGCAGCACGAACGCCGAGTTGCCCACATCGTAGAGCACCCATTTGCGCTCAACGCTCGATAGCTTGCCTGCCATGGGGGTCCTTCCTCGTTCGCGACGGCCGCGTCGGCGCCCTGGCGCTTGCGCTGCCGCCGTGTTTTAGGCCAAACATGGCTATGGTATTCGTTTTCGCGCCTGTGTAGGGCCAGGCGAGGTAAAGTTTGTGCATCATGGTCAGCATGCGCACAACAGGGACGGCCGCATCGGAAGAAAGGAAGCGCCATGCCCGCACTCATCACCCACTATCTCTTTGGCGAGGAGGCCCTCCATCGCCTGGGCCACGACCTGTGCCCCACCGACGAGGCCCGCGACGCCTTTCTCATCGGCTGTCAGGGCCCCGACCCGTTCTTCTTCGCGGTGACGTGCACCCGCGGCGGGGCGATCCGCTCCCTGGGCGGCCAGATGCACCGCCGTCGCGTGAGCGCTGCCTTCGACCGCCTGCGCTCCGACGCCCAGCGCCTGCCCCAGGGGGCGCGCCCCGTGGCGCGCGCCTTCACGGCGGGCCTGCTTGCCCACTACGTGCTCGACCGCAACGCCCACCCCTACGTCTACGCCATGGAGTACGGCCTGTGCGACTACAACCGCGAGCTGGCCGACGCCTACCACGAGGTGCACGCCGTCATCGAGAGCGAGCTCGACTGCGGCATGCTCGACCACCTGCGCGGCGTGCGCTGCGACGCCTTCGCCCCCGTGGGCGCGCTGGAGGCCTGTGACGAGGCGCTCATGCTCGGGGGCACCCTGCTCTCCCAGGTGGGGCGCGCGGTGTTCGACCTCGACGTGCGTCCGGTGGACTATCCCGGCGCCGTGGCCGACATGCGCATGGTGTACCGCCAGATCGAGCCCTACGGCGCCTCGCGCCAGCGCAACATCGCCCGCGCCGAGCGCCTGGCCAAGCCGCACTCCCAGACGGCGGCCCTCTCCCACAGGACCGACCAGGGCCAGGACAACCCCTCGATGAACCTCGACCACCAGGCGTGGGACGACCCGTTCAAGCCCGGCCAGAGCCAGGAGAGCTTCCCCGAGGTGTTCGAGCGCGCCCTGCTCGACTACCTGCTCGTGTTCCCGCGCTTCATGGCCGGCGAGCCCATGAGCGAGCTCGCAGGCGGGCTTGACTACCACGGCAAGCCCATGGACGGCCGCGAGGAGCCCCTGGGCTGCACGCACCCGCTGTAGGCGCCGGCAAGCGGCGGGGCAGCGAGGCCGCGCGCGCCCGCCGCAGGACGACCAGGCGGCGGGGGCCGCGAGGCTGCGCGCGCCTGCTATAGGGCCGGCTGAGCCGCACGCCCGCCACTTTGTGAGCTCCCCAAGTTCACGCGCACGACAAAGGGGCGCCCCACCGACGACCTTGCGGTCCGGCGGGGCGCCCCTTCGTGTGTGCGGGTCTCTGTCGGCACCTCGGCGCGCCTGCGCGTCTGCGCTACAGCACGCGGCTCAGGAAGTCCTGCGTGCGCTTCTCCTTGGGGTTGCCGAAGAGCTCGCTGGGCGTGCCCTGCTCGATGACGTTGCCGTCGGCCATGAAGAGCACGCGGTTGGCCACCTCGCGGGCGAAGCCCATCTCGTGGGTCACCACGACCATCGTCATGTTCTGCTGCGCCAGCTCACGCATGATCTCGAGCACCTCGCCCACCATCTCGGGGTCCAGGGCGCTCGTGGGCTCGTCGAACAGCATCACCTTGGGCTGCATCATGAGCGAGCGGGCGATGGCGATGCGCTGCTTCTGGCCGCCGGAGAGCTGGCCGGGGTAGGCGTTGGCCTTGTCGGGCAGGCCCACGCGCTCAAGCAGGGCGTTCGCGCGCTCGCGGGCCTCGTCGGCGCTCATGAGCTTGAGCTTGACGGGGGCGAGCGTCAGGTTGCGCTCCACCGACATGTTGTTGAACAGGTTGAAGTGCTGGAACACCATGCACATGTGGCGGCGCACCTCGTCGATGTTCACGTGCGGCGCGGTGATGACCTGCCCGTCGAAGACGATCTCGCCGGAGGTGGGCACCTCGAGCAGGTTCAGGCAGCGCAGGAACGTGGACTTGCCCGAGCCCGACGGCCCGATGATCACGACCTTCTCGCCGGGCGCGATATGCTCGCTGACGTCGTTGAGGACGACGTGGTCGCCATAGGCCTTGACCAGGTTGTTAACGGTGATCACTTTGACGCAGCCTCTTTTCGATCACGCCGAAGATAAAGGACAGGACCATCACCATCGCCAGGTAGATGACGGCGATGGCGAGGAAGGGGATGAGGGCCTGGAAGGTGTTGCCCTGGATGATCATGGCGCCCTTCGTGAGGTCCTTGAGGCCGATGACGGTGACGATCGAGGTCTCCTTGAGCAGGGTGATCGTCTCGTTGCCCAGGGCGGGCAGGATGTTCTTGAACGCCTGGGGGATGATCACGCTGCGCATGGTGCTCGTGTAGGACAGGCCAAGCGAGCGGCCCGCCTCCATCTGGCCCGCATCCACCGACATGATGCCCGAGCGCACGATCTCGGCGATGTAGGCGCCCGAGTTGAGGCCGAAGGTCACCACGGCGCAGGCGATCATGTTCGACTGCGTCGCGCGCGCCGAGGCCCACACCACGAACCACATGATGAGCAGCTGCACCATGGTAGGTGTGCCGCGGATCACGGTGATGTACACCTTGGCGATGACGTTGAGCACGCCCAGCACCGGGTTCTTGCGCCGGCCCGACTGCTGCTGGTCGTGAGCGGAGCGCACGATGGCGCAGAGCACGCCGAGCACGAAGCCCAGCACGAGCGCCAGGGCGGCCACCATCAGCGTGATCTGGATGCCGTCGGTGAAGAAATGCCAGTTGTCATCGAGGATGAAGGTCTGCTCGAAGCCTTTCTGGAGGTCTTCGATGAGCTCGTCCACTTCTCGCTCCTTTCATGCGACGCGGCCAGCAGGCCTGCGGGATATGAAAAACGCCAAAGGCCGGGGGCCCGTGCGACGTGCGCGGGGCCACCCGACCTTTTATAGCATACGCGTCAAGCCGTGGTGCCTAGATTGCCTTGAGGCCTGGGCAAACCCTACGCCTTGGCCTGCTC
>CAVJGP010000019.1:0-10929 GCA_963648855.1 Alistipes onderdonkii
GGAACTGCGAGGAGCTGTACAGGTACATGTCCTCGTCGTCCCAGGTGTCGGACACGAAGTGCACCACGCCGTGGAAGGTGAGCCCCTCAAGCTCAAAGCCCGTCTCCTCGAGCACCTCGCGGCGCAGGCATTCCTCGGCGGACTCGCCGGGGAGGAACTTGCCGCCCACGCCCACCCATTTGCCCTCGTTGGCGTCGTGGGCCTTCTTGTTGCGCAGCATCATGAGGCAGCGCCCCTCGCGGAACAGGTAGCACAGCGTGGTCTTGATCGGCTGGGTGTCTTGCGAGGTCATTGGGGGGCTCCTTTGCGTGCGGACGAGAAAAGCGGCCGGGCGGCGCCTTGGGATGTCGCGGGACATCTTAGCGCCTTAGCGCTGCCGGGGCCGGGTCGGCCGAGAAGTGCGGCTGGGCATAGGGGATGCGGTGCACGTGCGTCGTAAGGGCGTGGTGGGGAAGCTCCGTTCGCCTCGTCGGCTGAAGCGCCCGACGTTTCCGCAGAATGGGGTTCTCCAGCCGGGTATTTGCCGGCGCAGGCGCGGTCCTGGGGCGCCGGCTGACGGGGTGGCTTTGGAGATGATGACACCACGCCATCTGCCAGGGGTTTTGCAACGGCATCACCATCATCGGTCATGCCGTGTGCTCGCCCGGCTGCAGGCGCCTCTGTTATGGCCGCGGGAGAACCCCCATTCTGCGGAAGCATATCCTCAAATCGCACCCACCTTTGCGAGCGCGACCACGGCGTGCCCCCTACGCCTCGATGAGCTCCTGCAGCTCACGGCGGTTGTGGACGTCGAGCTTGGCGTACATGCGCTTGGTGTGGCTCTTCACCGTGTTCTCCGTGATGAAGAGCGTCTCGGCGATGTAGGCCTTGCTGCGCCCCTTGCAGAGCATCTGCATGATCTCCAGCTCGCGGCTTGTCAGGCCGAAACGGCCGGCCACCAGGGCGCAGCGCCCGTCGATGTCGGCGAAGTCGCGCGGCGAGGTGGGCTGCTCGGGGAGCAGGTCGCGGAAGACGTACTTCGTGTCCTGGTTGCGCGCGTCGAGGAAGAGCGTCGTTGTCAGGCAGATCACGTAGAGCAGCACCGCCGCGTACACCGCGCCCTGGCCGCCCGCCCCCAGCCAGGCGCTGGCGAAGGTCCCCAGGAACAGCGGCAGCGCGTACAGGCTCCACCCCACGCCGAAAATCACGTGCGGGTGGATGTCGCTGTGGTGGGCGATGTCGGCCAGCGCCAGCCACACGAACAGCACGATGAAGTTGAGCGAGGCGGTGGCGAAGAAGCGCGGAAGGTCGGTGCCGGGGGCGAGCACGTAGGCGAGCAGGTCGGTGGCGAGCAAGATGAGCACCGCGCTCCACAGCTGCGAGAAGTCGAACTTGCCGTGGAACTTGAAGACGTAGGCAAGTAGCGCCGCGCACAGGGCGAGGTCGAGGAGACGGCCGAGCAGGGTGGAGGCGACGCCCGCGCTCTCGGCCGGGTGGAAGAGGGCGAGCATCATCGAGTTCACGAGGCTGAACGCCACGAAGACCCCTGCGACGCGCCACAGGGCGCCGATGTTGGAGCGCGTGTAGTGGATGCGCGACGTGCTGCTTGCGGCGGATGCCGCGTCTGTCGCACCCGCTGCGCCTGCGGCGTGCGGCCCGCCCTCGCCGGACTCTCGGCTTGCAAGCCAGCGTAGGCAGCGCGCGGCCATGAGGCAGGACAGAACGGGCAGGCAGGCGGCGAGCAGCGTGCAGGGCAGCTCGGGCAGCAGCGTCATGACCACCTTCACCACGTCGGCTGCCATGGCGCTGCCGAAAAGCAAGAGGATCGCCTGCTGCAGCGTGAGGCGCTGGTAGACCTCGCCCCAGCGGATGTACGCCCAGGCGTAGCAGGCGGTGCCCACGGCCAGGCCCCCGGCGGACCAGGCGGCGGGGCAGGGCAACAAGCGCGCGAACCCCATGGCAAGCGTGGCCGCGCAGCCCAGGAGGGCAAGGGCGAGGTCGGGCGTGCCCCGACGATGGCTGGCGACCCTCAGGCCCGCGTCCTGACGATTGCCCGCAGCTTGCGGACCCGCACCCCGACTGCCGTCTGTGTCTTCTCGCTCCCCGCCCTCCCCCGCATGCTTCTCGCGCCACAGGGTCGCGCCGGCCACGCCGAGCATCACGGCGGCGAGCACGGCGTAGAGGGCCTGCCAGGGCAGCCACGAGGGCAGCGCGGTGTTCGAGGTGTTCGCCCAGAGCACCCAGGTGTGCTGCGTCCAGATGCCGAAGAGCGACAGCAGCGTGAGTATGTCGATGTCGGGGCCGATGCCCAGGGAGGCAAGGCGCGTGCGGACTGTGTTCATGGCGTGCAGTATAGCGCCCGCCCGTCGCCTGCGCAGGCATGCTCGTCCGGGCCCCACCTTCTCGCACAAAAAACTTGACAAGCCGTATCTACCAGGCGTTTTGCTGCCTTGCCCCTTTTCGGGTGCAGGGTGTTTTACCGATTTGCCCTGCAAGGGGGCAAGGAGTTTGCGCGCGCCGCGCCTATGGTTCGAGCCGTCAAAGGACGCGGCGCACCCGCCCCCCGCGTCCGCCTTGCACCAAGGCATACCGGACAAGAAGAAAGGTATATCGCAATGGGCAATCTCAACCTCACCCGCACCCGCCGCTCCTTCATCAAGGCCGCAGGCTCTGCAGCCGCCTTGGCCGCCGCCAGCATGGCCGGCACCGCCCTGGCCTCCGAGGCCGCCGGCAACGACGCCGCCCAGAGCGTCGAGGACATCGTGTGGGACGCCGAGTACGACGTCGTGGTCGTGGGCGGCGGCATCGCCGGCCTGGCAACCGCAGCCACCGTGGCCGCCGAGGGCGAGGGCAAGACCTGCCTGCTGCTCGAGAAGACGGGCATGTGCGGCGGCAACAGCTTCAAGAGCTCGGGCTTCTGCATGTACGCCACCGACCCCGAGGCCGCGGGCGAGTACATCAAGGGCCTGTTCGCCGGCAACGAGTGCACGCCCGAGGACGTGCTCGACGCCTACCTCAACGGCATGACCGAGACGGTGGACTGGCTCAAGGGCCTGGGCGCCGAGCCCTACATGAGCGTGTTCGCCGAGGGCTGGTCCGACGACTCCAGCCGCACCAACCAGCTGCCCGAGTTCCCCGAGGTCTCCGGCGGCGACAAGTTCGGCGCGGTCAAGTTCAACGGCGGCGAGGACAAGCAGGGCCCCACGCACATCTCGCTCTTCCTGCAGCAGTACTGCGAGGGCCAGGAGGCCATCGACTACCGCTACGAGACCCCGATGACCGCCCTGGTGCAGGACCCGGCCACCGGCGCCATCCTGGGCGTGGTGGCTCAGGATGCCGAGGGCGACAAGTACTTCCGCGCCCGTGGCGGCGTGGTCATGTGCTGCGGCGGCTTTGAGAACGACGCCGAGTACATGGAGACCTACATGGGCGTGACGGGCGCCACCCCAGCCGGCTCCACCTCCAACACCGCCGACGGCCACCGCGCCTGCGCCAAGGCCGGCGCCGCCATGTGGCACATGCACACGGGCGCCTGCTTCTGGATGGCCCCGCGTAACCTCGACAACACGCTGTTCACGCAGATGGAGCAGGGCGGCGGCCTCACCAAGGAGTTCGGCATCACCGTGGGCATCAACGGCCGTCGCTTCTACAACGACTGGGACGCCTGCGCGTCGGGCGCGGTGCTCGAGATCGGCTCCGACCTGCGCACCAACGTGGGCTACCGTCACGGCGCCACGCAGTGGGGCGGCCGCTGGGTGCACCTGCCCATGCCCGAGAAGGCCTGGTTCGTGTTCGATGCCGACGCCCTTGAGGCCGGCGCCCTGCCCGAGGGCCTGACCGAGGACCCCGTGGCCGACGGCTGGTGCTACACGGCCGACACGCTTGAGGACCTGGCCGCCCAGATCGACGTGCCCGCCGAGGAGCTCGCCCAGACCGTGGAGACCTGGAACGGCTTCTGCGACGAGGGCGCCGACAAGGCCTTCTACCGTCCGTCCGACCGCATGACCAAGGTGGCCACCGCGCCTTACTATGCCATGCTGTGCACCCCGACCCTGCTCAACACCGACGGCGGCCCCGTGCGCGACGCCCAGGCCCGCGTCTGCGATCCCTACGGCGACCCCATCCCCAACCTGTACTCCGCCGGCGAGTTCGGCTCCATCTGGGGCGCTATGTACCAGGGCACCGGCAACATCGGCGAGTGCTGCGTCTTCGGCCGCATCGCCGCCCGCAACGCCATGGCCGGCGCCGAGGCGTAAAAGCTTGCCGAGCGAGGGCTCGGTCCGGGCGGCGGTAGGACGCATGGCCCGGGCCTGGGCGCGAGCTTGCGCTGAGAAGAAACGACCGCGGCCGGGACGCACGATACGCTCGTGCGCCCCGGCCGCGCTTTGCCGTGCCGCGCTAAGCCGCGCTTTGCCGTGCCGCGCTAAGCCGCGCTTAGCTTCGTCTGCCCCCGTGGCGCCCTTTGCGTGGGAGGCCCATTGCACCGACGGGATGGTGACCACCTCGTCGGCGCTCGCGTACTCTTGAACCAGTAGCCCGATTAGGCCGTCCAGGTGGGTGCGGCGTTTCGTTCCTCTATGCCCCGCTCGCCTTCGGGGCGTCCTTTGCGCGGGGCCTCATAGCGCTGGCAGCAGGCGAGAATGGTGCATGCGTGAGGTATCCCGCATGCGAGGCACAATCGAGGCTCGCATGCGAGCGGCGTAATCCGCTGGTACTGTGCGTCTGCTCCGGCCTACCTCTTCCAACCCATGTATCCCAGGGTGGCTGAGAGAAAAGCCATGCCGAAGCTGAACCAGCTGTACCAGCTCATTATGTGGTAGTAGCCCGCGAAGATGGAACCTCCGTAACCCCCCGACGCGGCCAAGGAGATTTTCACGCCGGCGAAGACAAAGAAAGCTGCGCCGACGAGACCGAGAATCAGCGGCTTCTTGTCGCCACGAGACGTGCTGTCGTCTGTCGCTTCAGGGGAGGCATGCGAGCCGCGCGTGTTCTCAGTGGCCAGTCTGGCGTTCTCGTTGGGAGCATAGTTATTGTACAAGGCGACCCTGGCATTGGTGTCAAGCTCTTGCCACTGGCTTTTGGGGCATAGATAGGTTGCGGTATGCCCGCAAGTGGAACAGGCGAGATTCGAGTCACGGCCATTGCGGCTACTAAAGGTCTTGGCGCAGTTGTAACAGGCATGGATATACGAGTCGCTCATCGATGGTTCCCTTTCGTCAACCTCTGACATCCGGCTTGACCTGCAGGTCAAGCACTTCTAAGCAAGCTTAGAAGTGCGGTGCGCTTCGATGCCGTGGATGGCGGGATATGGTGACAGGCTCGTTGGCGGCTGCTTGTCTCTGGGCGACGGCTGCCTGGTTGGTCCGCCCAAGCAGGTGCGGCGTCGTGCCTTCCTATGCCCCGCTCGCTTTCGGGGCTCCCTTTGCGCGGGGTCCTGTGGTGCCGACAAGAGGCGGCGGCCGTCTTGTCGGCGGCTGTTTGGCTCTGGGCGACGGCCGCCTTGCCAGCACCCGCGTGTCCTCGTGCCGTGGGCTTGATTGGGTTGCCCAAGCAGGCGTGCCGTCTCGTCTTTCTAAGCCTTGCCTGCCTTTGGGGCGCCCTTTGCGCGGGGTCCCGTAGCGCTGACAAGAGGCGTGGGTGTTCCTATAGTTCTGCCAAGGACCCGGGGGAATAAGCGGGCCCTTTGCATTAGGCGTCGAGGGGCCTGCGTATGCGCCGGCAAGCCCCCGAGGGCGGGCGTGGGCACGACGCAGCGTGCAAGATGGGCCAAAGCAGATGGGCGCGGGGCGATGTGGGAAGATACTGCCGCGGAATCGGGGTTCTCCTACCATCGGTTCTTGCAGACGTGTGGCTCTGATGGGGCCGAACGGCCTGGAAGGCCAACTAAGCGCCCGTCCTGCGCGGCGTTTTGCCCCTACGACGTCGCTGACGGGCTGGATTTCGCCCGCCAAGAGCGGGATTCCCGATTGTTGATGGTAGGAGAACCTCGATTCCGCGGCGACATCTCGGCAAAATGCCGTGCGGGCAAACGGTGGGCAAGGCGCGGCACGCAGATTTCCCGCCAGAATCGACCGTGCGCACCGCACCCGCGCCGCACGTGGCACGTTTGCGCTGCGGGGTGAGCTGCGTCGGGGGCAAGGGCCGCACGCGGGTGTCCGGTCGGATCGCCCAATGGGCCGCTAAACACACGCCTCTTCGTCAAGAGATGTATAAGGGAAGGCCCCCTAGAACCTGACCTGAACTGTAATGGGGTGGCGCTCGCCTTATCGACGGCTTGACCGGTTCGCTCAGGCAGGCGCGGCGTCTCGTCTTCCTATGTCCCACCCGCCTTCGAGATGCCCTTTGCGCGAGAGGCTCCATGATGCCGGCAACAGGTGGGAGCGGCGGCCGCCTTGTCGGTGGCTGTTTGTCCCTGGGTGACGGCCGCCTGGTTGGTTCTCCCGAGTAGGCGCGGCGTATGCCCTACTCGCCTTCAAGGCATCTTTCGTCCGGGCGGCCCCGTAGTTCTGGCAAGAGGCGGGGGTGATGGTCGCCTTGTCGACGGCCTGATCGGTTCGCCCAAGCGGGCGCGGCGTCTCGTCTTCCTATGTCCCGCTCGCCTTCGGGGTGCCTTTCGTACGGACGGTTCCGCAGCGCTGACAAGAGTCGGGAGTGACAGCCGCCTTGTCGGTGGCAGTTTGTCTCTGGGTGACGGTCGCCTTGCCAGCACCCGCGTAGCTTTGTGCCGACGTCTTGATTGGTTCGCCCAGGCGGGCGCGGCATTTCGTCTTCCTATGCCTTGCTCGCTTTCGAGGCGCCCTTGGCACGTCCGCCCTTGGCGCTGGCGCGCAGGCAGGTGCCGCGCGAGGGGCATAGGTCGGCGAGCGGGCAGGGGAGGCCTGCGCCCGTGGCGGCCCACACCTCGCGTCCGCTGGCGTCGGGGTAGGTGCCGATGGCGTCGAGGAAGGCCTGCGTCTTGGCGGCCGCCTTGCTCGCGACTGCGCCCGCGCCTGCCTTGTTTGGCTTCGCCGTCGACGTGGTCGTCTCGCCCACCTTGCCTGTCTCTGTGGCCATGCCAGCCGTTACGCTCGCGCTCGCCTTCGCCTCCGCGTCCGCTTCGCCCGCCCCTGCGCCCGCCTTGCTTGCTATCGCGCTCGTCTCGTCTGTGCCCGCGCCCGCGCTCGCCTCGTCTGCGCCTGCGCCCGCCTCGCTCGTTCTTGCGCCTGCGGCCTCACGTGCCTCGTCGCCCCCGCCGATCTCCTCCATCGCCACGCAGGCAGGCTTTTTCGCGTCGCACACTTGGCGGCCGTAGAGCACCCACTGGTGGTTGACCGGGCCCCACAGCTCGGAGGGGATGAGGCGCAGCAGGTCTTGCTCGGCGTCGAGCGGCTCCTTGGCGCTCGTGAAGCCCAGGCGCGTGGCGATGCGGAAGACGTGCGTGTCCACCGCGATGCCCTCCACAATGCCGAAGGCGTTGTTGAGCACGATGTTGGCCGTCTTGCGACCCACGCCGGGCAGGCGCGTGAGCTCCTTCATGCTGGCGGGGACCTGTCCGGCGAACTCGGCAGTCACCATCTGGGCGGTCTGCACCACGTGCTTGGCCTTTGAGTGGAAAAACCCCAGCGGGTGCAGCACCTCCTCCACCTCGCCCAAGGGAGCGCAGGCCAGGGCGGCGGCGTCGGGCCAGCGCTCAAAAAGCACGGGCGTCACCCTGTTCACTGCCGCGTCAGTGGTCTGAGCCGAGAGCAGCACGGCGATGACCAGGGAGAACGGGTCGTGGAAGTGCAAGGCGCACTCGGCGTCGGGGTAGAGCAGCGCCATGCGGGCGCACACCTCGGCCGCCCGCTCCCTCTTCTTCGCCATGGACTCGCGCGCCATATGGCCCTCCGTCTGCTCGAGAATCGCTGCGCATTTGTGATGGCACAGTATATCGTGCCGGTTGGGAATGGACGCGCGGCGGGGGCTCTCTCTTGCAGGCCACGGGATGGCCTTGGGATGGCCCCGGGATCTGACGGTTTGGATAACCTACTCGGTGGAGGCGCCTGGCCCGATGGCCCCGGGATCGTTCCAGAACCTGACGGTATAGATAACCTATTCGGTAGAGGCACCCGACCCGGTGGCTCTGGGATGACCCCGAGATCTGACGGCTTAGATAACAGGTGATGCACGCAGATGCTATGGTTCCCTGAACGACCATATATCCCCAGGTAAACATGGGGTGGCTTGCGTTTGGGTCACCGATGGGCACCATGAGGATTTGCGAAACATTGACAGTCGCCATCAGTTTCAGCAGCTAAACGCAGCTGCGGTATCACCCGAGTTGGACCACGAGATAGTCCCGCGGCTGCCCCGCATCGGCCACGTAACGGCCTTGTGACGGGTCCCGGCGGCCACACGACGACCCAGCAACAGCCATGCGACGGTCCCGTAGCGACCCCGTGACGGCCCCGGACGGCCCCGTAGCGACCCCGTGACGCCCCCGCGACGGCCCCGCGACGCCCCCGAGCAACCCCGAACGGCCCCGAGCAACCCCGAAGGTGCCCCCTCAATGGCCCCGAGCAACCCCGAGCAGCCTCGAGGACGCCCCGAGGCCGTCCTCGTTAGAGCGCTGTTGGATTCCGGGATTGCCCCCAAGCAACCTCGAGCAACCCCGAGGCCGCCCACGCTAGAGCACGATCTCCGCTTCGACGACCTCGCGAGGGTGGCCGGCGCGGGCGAGTCGGTCGGCTATCTGGCGGGTGTAGGCGTCTCCGGGCTCCCAAGGCAGTAGCGACCAGATGATGCGCTGGCGTTCCCTCTGCAAGACGGGGGTGCGGATGATTGCCTTGAGCTCGCGCGCCTTTGCGGCGCTGATGTCGCCGAGCTTCTCCATGACGAGCACGGCCTCAAGCATGACGGCATCCAGGCCGCCCTGTTGAAAGAGGTCCTCCGAGGTCACGGGCAGCACGACGGCGCCGGACGCGGCGAGCTCTCGGTTGCGGCGCAGATCGTCGAGATATTTGGAGCGCGAGGCGGCCGCGACGGCCACGTTGGGGGCATTGTTCGCGCCTGTGACCTCGGCTGATGACGAGTCGTCGAACTCGTCTGCGTCAAAGTGCCCTCGTCCGTCGTAGTTGAAGCCGACGCGGGCGCCGACGATTTCGATGTCAGGCACGCGCGACTCCTTGCAGCCCAACTTCACGAGCTCGGGTGCGTTAGCGCGACGCCTGTTGAGCGCCAGCTCGCCCAGCCCATAGCCTCCCTCAGTCGCGGGAATCGCGGCAAGCGCGGCAACGACCGCCTCCATGGGCGACCAGGCATTGTCCGCAACATAGCTCAGCAGCTCCTTTGCCCGCTGAGCCCCGCGGATGCGTCCCGCTTGCTCGATGTAGCTCCGGATGCGCTCGACGCTGGTCGCCGGCTCCACGCCGAAAGCGACGCTGCCGCAGCGGGGGTTGCGCGCGTCGCGCGAATAGGTGCCGCACAGCTCGTATCCCAGCAGGATGTGCGCCATCGGCGTCATGTACGTGCCCGCTTCCACAAACGCAAGCTCCGGGCAGCTGGCAGAAATTCCGGCATCTAGCTCGATAAACGATCTATCTGGCAGAGTGCGCGAGTATACCGTGCTTGTCGCGAAGCGCCCCTGCAGCCGGGCGCGGGCATCCGGGACGGCAACGTTCAGGGTATGCCTCTCGTCGGGGGCACGGTCGAGCGCGAGCACATCGAGCGGCAGCAGCCCGACAGTCCAGCGGACTTGCGGAGACGGGTCGGGCGCGACCAGGCCGACGCGCCCGTGGGGCAACCGTCCTTCTGCCGTGCGCTTGCGGCGCATGGCCCGCAAGCCGCTGAACTTGTTGACCGTCAGGCGCATGGGGGCTCCTCTGTGCGCTTCGCGTGCGGGTGTGTGGGTGGCGCGGGCTGCAGGCGGCCAGAGCGACGGGCGAATAACATACATTTCAGCAGAAAAAAGGGCGAAAATCGGTAATTACCCGCGAAGCGGCGCGTGAAATGTATGTTAATCGAACAAGGGCGCCTTGCTTGCGCCGGCCCTTACCCGCCCCGTGCGTGCGCCGGTCCGCCCCGCGCCCTCGACCTACTCCTCCACCTCGAGCAGCTCGATGTTGAAGTTGAGCGCCTTGCCGGCCAGGCGGTGGTTGGTGTCGAACTCGACGATGTCGTTCTTGGCCGAGACCACCTTGAGCGACTGCTTGCCCATTTTGCGGGCGATGATGGTGTGCGTCTCGCCCACCTTCACCTCGATGGGGGTCAGGTCCTTGTCCTTCATGCCCACGAAGGTGGCCTTGCCGTGCTGGGCCGACTTGATGGTCATCATGATGGGCTTGCCGGCCTCGTCGTAGAAGTAGAGGTGCTCGCCGTACTTCACCTTGAGGACCTTCTTGGGGTCGGGCATGCCATAAGCGTCCTGAGGCTCGATATGGACGTCGACAACATCGCCTACCTGCATGTTCTCCACCGCGCGGTCAAAGCCGGGGATCATCTGACCGGCCATGCAGGTGAACTCGATGGGCTTGTCGCGTTCGCGCGAGCTGTCGAACACCTCGCCGTCGTCGAGCGTGCCGACGTAGTGGACCTTGACCTTCTTGCCCTTGTTGCTCATGGATGGCTCCCTTCACATGCCGACTGATGTGCCGCCGAGCATGATAGCGCTATCCGCCACGCGCTCGCGCGAGGCAAGGGATGACTTGCGGCTGTGGCTTGCGTGCCCTGTTGAGGGCTCGATGGTTGGCGGCGCTGCCGCTTCTTTCCGCAATAGAGGCGCGCGAAACCCTTTGCCGGGCGAGACGGGTGGCTTGGGGGCGAGGGCGTGTGAGAAGGCCGTACGAGCCGGACGCTCAGTGACCTCGGCAGGCTCTTCTCGAAAACGCCGGGTTGAGATCGCCGAAAACGTCCGGTCAAGCCGAAAAGCTGGGCTGACGTTGCCGAAAACTCCAGGCCAGACTCTCCGAAAACGTCGGGTTCAAACTGATGAAA
>CAVJGP010000019.1:11063-34425 GCA_963648855.1 Alistipes onderdonkii
CCGGCCAGAATCGCCGAAAACGCCGGGTTGAACCTTCCGAAAAATGCCGACCGGGCTGCTTGCCACCGCGATGGAGGCGATTGCGAGATTGATGCGATTCGTGCAATGCCCCCAGCAGTTGTCGCGGGCACAGCTCTGCGAGAGTAGTATCGCATCCGTTTCGCCCGTTTTCCCGCGACCCAAAGTGAGGCCTTCCGTATGCCTGCGACATCCACGACACCCGCCGCGCCCTCTGCCGAGCTCATCGCGTTGGGCGAGCTGCTCATCGACTTCACGCAGGCGGGGCGCTCGCAAGAAGGGCGGGCACTGTTCGAGCGCAACGCCGGGGGAGCGCCGGCCAATGTGGCCGTTCAGGCCGCGCGGCTGGGCATGGCGTCGCAGTTTGTGGGGCGCGTCGGGGCCGACATGCACGGCGACTACCTGCGGGAATGCCTGCGCGACTGCGGCGTGGACGTCTCGAGCGTCGTGAGCGACCCGGGGGCTTTCACCACGCTCGCCTTCGTGGAGGTGGACGAGCGCACGGGCGAGCGCGTCTTCGCCTTCGCCCGCAAGCCCGGCGCCGACACGCGCCTGTGCCCGGACGATATGCCCGTCGAGGCGCTGCGTGCCTGCAGGGTGCTGCACGTGGGGTCGCTCTCCCTCACCGACGAGCCCGCGCGCAGCGCGACCCTGCGGGCCGTGGAGCTTGCGAAGTCGGCCGGGGCGCTCGTGAGTTACGACCCCAACTGGCGTGCGAGCCTCTGGCCGAGCCAGGAGGTGGGCCTTGAGCGCATGGCCTTGCTGCTTGGCCGGGCCGACCTTGTGAAGATGAACGAGGAGGAGGCGCGGCTGCTCTGTGGCACGGACGACCCCGAGGCGGCGGCCCGTCGCATCCTGGACGGCGGCGCGAGCCTCGCCGCAGTCACGCTGGGAGCCGAGGGTGCCCTGGTGGCTACGCGCTCTGCCTGCGTGCGTGTGCCGTCGCCTGCCTGCACCCCGCGCGACACCACGGGCGCGGGCGACTCGTTCTGGGGCGCCCTGCTCTACCGGCTCGTGCGCGTCCTGGGTGTGCGCACCCCCTCCGACCTGGCATGTCTTGACGAGCCTGCCCTGCGCGAGGTTGCCCGCTTCGCTTGTGCGGCCGCCTCGCTGTGCGTCGAACGCCCCGGCGGCATCCCCGCCATGCCCAGCGCCGCCGACATCGCGGCCAGGCTGGCGAGAGGGGACGGCGAATAGGGGCGAGTGAAGCTTGTTGGGCGCCGGGTTGGCTCTTTCCGGGTGAAATGTCCCATCGCCCCCGCGGGTTCCGCCGCCCCGCGCCACGCCCTCCGGCCTGCCCGCGCCACCCACGCATGCGCCGCTCATGGTCTCGCCACGCCTGCGAGCCCCATCACGCCTGCCATCCTCGCTGCCCCCGCAGGTCGTGCGAACCCCCTTCGTCTCTTCAGGCTCCGCAGGCCCCGCATGCTTGCGCCGCCCCGCCGCCACGCCCGTTACCCATGCGCGTTCCGTCGCCCCGCAGGTCCTACCACGCTTGCGTGCTCCTCCGCTCCCGCCGTCCCTGCAGGCTCCGCCACCCCCGCGAGCCCAGCCACTCTCGCCGCCCCCCGCCGCCCCTTGCAGGTTAATCGCGTGCAGGCGGCACCGAGGCGCGGCGCGCGAGCCGGGGCTCGGATATAATGCCAGCACGCAGAAGGTATCCAGAAGGTATCGATACGGCTGATGGGGGCGGGCGATTTGGGCAGGTATCTCAACCCGGGCAACGCCATGTTCCAGCGCTCGCTCGATTCGGAGATTTACGTCGACAAGTCCGGCCTCATCGCCTGCACCAACCGCGTGCTCGGCGGGCGGGAGTGCTGCGTGTGCGTGAGCAGGCCCAGGCGCTTCGGAAAGTCGATGACGGCCGACATGCTGGTGGCCTACTACGGCCGCGGATGCGACTCCCGGGCCCAGTTCGAGGGCCTCTCCATAGCCCGTCACCCCACCTTCGAGTCGCATCTCAACGCGTATGACGTCATCCACCTCAACATGCAGGATTTTCTGGCGACCAGCGGCGGCGATGTCGATGCGATGATTGCCAACCTTGAGGTCGCGCTTGCCGAGGACGTCGCCTCGGCGTACCCCGATGTGCCCGGCCGCGGCGCCGCTCGCTCGGTCTGCGACCTTCTGGCGGACGTTTTCGCGCGCACGGGCCGTCTCGTCGTCTTCGTCATCGACGAGTGGGATTGCGTTCTGCGCACCTTAAAAGACGCGCCCCTCGCCCAGGCCCGGTACCTCGACTGGCTCAGGCTGCTCCTCAAGGACAAGCCCTACGTGGGCCTCGCCTACATGACGGGCATCCTTCCCATCAAAAAGTATGGCCAGCATTCGGCGCTCAACATGTTCACTGAGGTCTCGATGCTCGACGCGCGCGATTACGCGCCGTATACGGGGTTCACCGAGGACGAGGTGGCGGCGCTGTGCGAGCGCTACGCCATGCCGCTCGACCAGACGCGTTTCTGGTACGACGGCTACAACGTCGACGACATCCAGACATTCAACCCGCGCTCCGTCGTCATGGCCATGACGGGTCGCAGGTATCGTGGCTACTGGACCCAGACCGAGACGTTCGAGGCCCTGCGCGTCTACATCGACATGAACCTCGACGGCCTGCGCGACAAGGTGGTGCGCCTCGTGGCGGGGGAGCGCGTGCGGGTGAACACCGCCAAGTTCCAGAACGACATGACGACTTTCGGCAGCGCCGACGACGTGCTGACGCTTCTCGTGCACCTTGGCTACCTCACCTACCAGGCGCCTGAGTTTGGCCTGGGGGAGGGGGAGGTCTGGATCCCCAACAGCGAGGTGGCCGGCGAGTTCGTGAGCTGCATCGAGGACAAGGGCTGGGAAGGCGTCGCGACCGCCATCCACGAGTCCTCGGCCCTGCTCGAGTCGCTTCTGGCTAAAGACGAGAAGGCCGTCGCCCAGGCTGTTCAGCGTGCCCATGAGGAGAACGTCTCGGTGCTGGCCTACAACGACGAGAACTCGCTTGCCTGCGTGTTGTCGCTTGCTCTGTACGCGGCCCGGCGGTTCTACGTGCTGCACCGCGAGTTCCCGAGCGGCAAGGGTTTCGCCGACCTGGTCCTTGCGCCGCGCGCAGGCGTTGAGAAGCCCGCCGTTGTGGTGGAGCTCAAGCACGGCTCCGCGCCCGAGGACGCCCTGGCCCAGATCCGCGAGCGCAACTACGCGTCCAAGCTGCACGAGGCCGGCCACCAGGTGTTGCTGTGCGGCATCGCCTACGACCCCAAGACCAAGGAGCACGCCTGTCGCATCGAGCGGGGGTAGGGGGAGTAAGAGTCGAGAGAGGGCGAGTGAAGCCGTCGATGACCTGGTAGATGGGTGTTCTGCCTATCGGTAGCCCATGCCCGCATCGTCCGGGAGGTCTGCGACACCTCGGCTTTCGGGTTCCCACTCGCCTGCTCGTCCGCGCTCAGTGCCGATGCTTGACGTTGCCTGCACCGCCGCCCGGCCCGGGACGCCTGCTCGTCCGCGCCTGTCCCCGCCCGGGCCCACGCCCTCCCGCATCCCCTGCGATACCGCCCGCGTCCCAACGTCCTTCGCCTATTTAGGCTGCTGACCCGCGTGAGCCCTGCTCCTCTCGCGCTATTCTTTTGCTCGGGGGCTTGCAATCGTGGGCTGGTTTCGTATCATACGGCTTGCGAGGCACCCCCTAAAGGCCATTTTTGGTGGTGGGGGTGCCTCGCTTTTTGCGTTCATCCCCCTGTTTTGGAGGAGGTCGCAATGTCAGAGCAGGCTGTCGATTCCGAGCCGATGCGGGGCAACCGGACGAGCTACGACGGGGCCGAGCTTCTCATGACGCTTTGGGTGCTCATGCAGTTCGATAAAGAGAAGGAAAGCGCCCGCCTAGCCAAGGAAAGTGCCCGCTTCGCTAAAGAGAAAGAAAGCGCGCTCCCCACCAAAGAAGGCGCGCTTCCGGTCAAAGAGGGGGAAGCCGGCCGCCCCGCCAAAGAGGAAGAGGGCGCCCTTCTTGCCAAAGAGGTTCACAAGAGGGCTGTCGAGCATTTCGGCAGCGAGGCGGTTCCCGGCGAGAAGAAGATCAGGAAGTGCCTGGAGACGCTCGTGGATTGGACGAATCCGAGCATGGTCGCCGGTGCCGAAGGGTCGTCTGCCGACGTTTCTGTGCCCGCGCTCTGCACGGTCATCCCCCGCGTTGAGAAGAAGGCGGGGAAGCGCAGCGAGTTCAGATACTGCGTGTATCCGCATCGCAACCCTGACATGCAGGACCTGTGCGAGGACCTCGGCGTGTCGCTCGACCTTGCCTGCCAGGCGCAGATTGAGCAGGCTGCCCTCATCAAGGAACTTCCGCGAACGCTCGTTGACGAAGCTGGCGACGGCGATGACGCGAACGCCGAGGCTAGGGCCGCCCGCGATAAAGCCGCTTATCGCCAAGGAGCTTCCTATTTCTTGCCAGACAACGGCAGGCGTCCCGTAATCGAGACCCTTGCGATGGTCGTCACCTTGCGCCGCGCCATTGAGGACAAACAGGCCATCTCGTTCATCCGCGTGGGGTATCGTCCCCTCAAGAGCAGCAAGGGCTCTGACGGCTCATACGAGGTCAACGGCTTCCAGGACTTCAATCTCGGAAAGACCAACGCGATCAACGACGAGAACAGGGACTGCAAGTGCCGTTGGCCCTATGCCGTCAAGCACATGGACGGCCAATACTATCTTCTGGTGAACGCCACCGGCAATAGGGACAAACTGGCCTCGTATCCTTTGGCCGAGATGTCGGAGCTGACGATAATCGACCCCGACGACCCGCATGATCACTGGGGCGACCCACTGGACAAGGTGGGCTCGCGTCCCAATCTTGATCGGTATGTGGCTGGCTATTACGATGGCGCGGTGCTTGGATGGGGCTCGCATAAGGACAAGGCGGATATCAAGCTTCTTTGCAAGGGTGACGGTTTTCAAGATGTCTACCAGGCATTTTGTGATTTCGAAGGCTTCACCGTCTATAAGGGCAACCCTGCAGAGCAGCACGATGGGGTCGAGAAAGTCGAGAGGCCGAACGCGCCCCAATCGCTCAACTCAAACGCCTGGTACACGGTCTGCTTCAAGGCGCACCCGCACGGCGTGGAGGAGTGGGTGAAGCAGCACCTGCGCGACGCCAAGATTCTGGAGCCCGAGAAGAGCGCCAAGCAAATCGATAAGTACCTGAGCGGGATCCGTTTCGACCGCTGGCAGCAGATATTGGACTCGCCCAGCTGCAAAAAGGCCGTTGTGCCCGACGAGATAGCTAAGATTGACGGTCTTGAAGGCGACGAGAAACGACTCCTCGCCGCCTATCGCGCTTACAAGGCGCGCAAGGGTGCGGGCAAATAGCGACCGGGAGGCCAAATGAGCGACGAAGACGCCAAGAGCGCGCCCCAGGGGGACGTTGAATCGATTCGGAAAGTTCTCGGCTACTGGCAAATGCTGGCTTTTCTGAGTCAGGGGGACATTCCGAAGGAGTCAAGCGTCGAGGGGGATAAGAAGGACAAGAAGGACAAGAAGGCTTCGTTTCCCATGATCGATCGGTTCGCGCCTGCCGCTGCGGACGTGGGGGATGAGGAGCGCACTCTGGTCTCTCTTGTCGAGGAGCGTCTCGACAAGATTGTGGAACCTGAGGACAGAGATAAGGTCACCGACAGGACGATCTTCGTCCACCTGGGCAGGATTCCGCGCGAGCCGGTGGTCGCGTACCTGTTCAAGGCCTGGGGTGCCGACGACGCGCGCGTCGAGCCGGAGTCGGGCGAGATGGCGGCGGCCATCCTCGGCCTTACCGGCGAGGGGAAGCTTGACAGCTTTAAGCTGTCGCCCCTGCTCTGGCTGACGGGCGAGGGAAGCAACGCCGAGGCGGACAAAAAGCGTTACGATACATGCGGCGAGAAAATCATGGAGCGGCTTAAAGCTTATACGAGCCCCCTGACCATATCGGACGTTCGGCAGATCGTTCGGCGCGAGATAATCGACCCTTACCTGCGGCCCATCGCCGACTACCAGCGGCAACGGCAGCTCGAGGAGGCGGTGAAGGCATCCCAGGCCGAGTCCTCGCGCACGGGAAAACGCGAGGCTCCCAAGGCGGTCGTGGACCTTGAGGAGTGCGCGAACGCGCTGCTCTTCGACTGCCAGGTTCGTGCGGAAGAGGGCAAAGCCGGCAAGGATCAGGCTGATACGAAAGAGGAGAGGGACTACAAAGTCTCTTTCGAGGGCTTCTATTCCGAGGATATCGCGGCGCTTTCCGATTGCTTCAAAGGCGCGAGTTCCCTTGACGAGCTTCGTGAGGGGCCGCTCGCGCTGGTCACTCAATATCTCGAGGCCGGCTTGGAGGAGCAGGCGGCGCAGCGAAGGGAGGGGCGCCGGAAGAGCGTCTTGCCCACGGACGCTTCCGACAACGAGGACTGCCTGGAGGTTTATCGCGACAAGATGGGCTACGGCGCCATGCCGCTTGGCCGCTGGCCCAGCAGGTACTCCTTGTCGTTCATGCAGCAGCTCGGCGTGAACCTGGTGGCGCCGGGGTTCGCGGAGTTCGATGCCGATGAGGGCGGCTGGCAAGGCGGGCGCGGCGCGTGCGATGAGTCCCGCGCGCACTACGACGCGCCCCAGCGCATTTGGTCGGTCAACGGCCCTCCGGGTACGGGCAAGACCACGCTGCTCAAAGACATCGTTGCGGCCAACGTCGTGGAGAAGGCCCGCCTGCTGTGCAAATACGACGACCCCGACCAGGCCTTCGAGGATGAGCCGATTGCATTCCCCGATCGCAAGGGCGGCTATATCGCGGGTTGCGACGGCGTGTTCCACCTGCGCGACGATGAGGTCAGCGACCTGGGAATCGTCGTATGCTCCTCCAACAACGCGGCCGTAGAGAACATCTCGAAGGAGCTGCCGAAGGCCGAGGGCCTGCTCGCCGGGGTGGACGAAGCCGAGAGGAAGGCTTTCCTGGACGAGGCTGACCCCCTCGCCCATGTGGAGTGGTGCCCTCGCGGGGCGGACGCGGGCGAGCCCAAGGAGACGCGCGACCTGTATTTCTCCTTCCCGGCGCATTACCAGTTCTGCGGGCAGAGAGGCACGGCTAGCCTGAAGTACTATCACGACGAGGACGACGCCAACCTCGACCTTCTGCTTGCGGCGCGTCTCGGGAAGAAAAGCAACATAGGCGATTTTGTGCACGGCTCGCTGAGCACGCTGTACTGGAACGCGCCGTACTGGGGCGGGCGCAAGCCGAGCGCAAAAGAGTGCGCAGACCAGCTCAAACGTTACAAGAAGGCGCGCGAGGAGTTCCGGGACCAGTACGAGAAGGTGGAGCGCGAGCTTGCCGTTTTCGCCGAGTATGAGCGGCTTGCAAGGAAGCTCGAGGAGGCCGAGGAAGGTTGCAAACAGGCGCAGACAAAATCCGAAGAGCTGGAACAGCAGTGCCTGAGTGCGCGTGAAGACGACTTGGGCACATTGCGCGACATCGCCCGTAGGTGCGGGCTCGACGTCGAGGATTCCGCCCTGGCTACCCCGAAGGGGCTTGAGTCGCTGTGCGACGAGCTGGTGAGGCGTGCCAAGACGTATGAGGCTGACAGGGAGCTGTGCGAGGACGAGCTGGACATTGCCAAGGAGAGCCTTGCCAAGGCGGAGAACGCGTACAAGAAGGCGGAGGGCGAGCTCAGGAAGGCAGAGAACGCGCGCGAGAAGGCGAAGGATGCGCATGAGAAGGCGGAGAACAAGTACAAGAAGGTGGAGGACGCCTCTTTCCTTATCCGATTGCTCGAAAGCCGGGAAGCTAACGAAGCGGTCGCCCGCGCAAAGACGGCGGTAGACAATGCCGACGAAGCGGTCGCCCGCGCAAAGACGGCGGTAGACAATGCCGGCGAAGCGGTCGACCGCAAAAAGACGGCGGTGGCCAAGGCAGAGCGTGCCCTCAAGGTTTTTGAGGCCGGCCAAGAGAAGGAGGCCTGCTGTGCGCAAGGCGCGGGAGACATGCGCCGTGTGTTGAACAGATGGTATGAGAACGAAGACAAGCGCGATGCCGCCCGCACTCGCGCCGACAAGCTCGCCCGCAAAGCCGACGACCTCAAGCAAGACTGCGGCCACCTCGCCCGCGAGGCCAAGGCGCAGCGTGCGCGACTTGAAGGCCCCGACCCCCAGTTCCTCCATGACGACAGCGGCGATCTGAGCGACGGGGGCTTCGACTACGACGGCTTTATCGCCGCCCTTACCAGCGAGGACGACGACACGCGCAAGCAGGCCCACCTCTTCAACCCCATCTCGAACCCGGACATTCTTCGCGATCGCGACCTGCTCTTCATCAAGGCCCTGCGGCTGACGCGCGAGTTCATCCTCGCGTCGCGGTGCATGAAATCGAACCTTCGCTACCTCATGGCCTACTGGGGCTCCAAGGACATAGCCGCCGATTCGGGCAAGCCGGAGGTGATTAGGCTCTCCGACAAAGACGCCCAGGCCGTGGTACCGGCGCTGTTCCAGTCACTCAACCTGCTGACCCCCGTCATCTCCACGACGTTCGCCTCTGCGCAACGGCTGTTCAAGGACATCCCCATAACGGGAGAGCGTGCAGATGCTCCTCTTGGCCTTCTCGTGATAGACGAAGCGGGCCAGGCGCTGCCCTATGCCGCGCTCGGCGTGCTGGCGCGTTGCCGGCGTGCGATGGTCGTGGGAGACCCCTTCCAGATCGAGCCCGTCGTTGCGCAGGAGGCCAAGGTTCTCCGCCCCGTCTTGGCGAAAGACATCCCCCTGGCCTACAAGCAGGATTGCGCCTCGGTCCAGCGACTTGCCGACGCCGCCAACCCATACGGCCAGAGCCGAAAAGGCGAGGACGGGGACTCTACGTGGGTTGGCTGCCCGCTCGTGGTGCACCGGCGCTGCATCTCACCGATGTTCGACATATCAAACGAGATCGCGTATCAGAACACCATGCTCAATGAGACGCGCATGCTCGACCCCGACAACCCGCAGGACAAGGAGAAGCTCGACCGCTTCTACATGCCGTCGTCACAGTGGCTCAACGCGGCCGGTAGCGAGCGAGGCGGGAGGAATCACTACGTCGAGGCGCAGGGCAAGCGCGTCGCCAAGATTGTGGCGCATGCGTTTGCAAAGAAGCCGGACGGCCCGAGCCTCTTTGTCATCTCGCCGTTCACGACGGTGGTGGCGGGCGTCAAGGGAGAGCTTGACGCCAATAAACCGGAAGGCGTCAGCAAAGACACGTGGAAGACGTTCCTTGCGAACAACATCGGCACCGTCCACACGTTCCAGGGCAAGGAGGCCGACGAGGTCGTCTTCGTGTTGGGTTGTGACAAAAATGCGCCCGGGGCGGTTCAGTTCGTGGGCCTGAACATCGTCAACGTGGCCGCGAGCCGCGCCAAGCACCGGCTCTACGTGGTCGGCGACTACAACGTGTGGCAGCGCAACGAGCACGTCGCCACGATGAAGAGGATCCTCGACACCGCATGGGTCAAGCACTGGAAGGCCTACCTGGAGACGGGCGACCCGGCCGAGCTGCTCCTGGCGAGCCAGATGTGCCCGACGCTGGAGTCGCTGTCCTTTGTGGACGACGACCTGGATACGGCCCAGGTCGAGGAGTGGATTAAGAGCAACAATCCCGATAGCGAGCTCCCGTCACTCGACACGAGCTCGTACATCAAGAACCTGGGCCCCCTGCTGGGCGAGCTGGATCTGGAGCACTATTACGAGTTCTACGGGTTCGCAGCCGACGAAGAGTTCGAGAATCTCTTGTTCCCCTCCGTCGACGACGTGCCCGAGGTGGACAGGAAACTCATCCCCGAGAAGGACAGGGAGCTCATTCTCAACAACCTCAAGTGCGCCAAGCTGTTTTACGACATCTCGTGCGCCGTTGCGTCCTCTGACCTGCTGGCCGAGCTTATCAAGGCGGACTTCAGCGGTTGCCTCATGTACCTGACGCGTGCGGTTGAGATTTATCTCCAAGCTTATGCGCTTCCCTTGCTCGGGAAGGACGGGGAGGCGCCTACAAAGAAGGGCAAGTCCAAGTCTCCTTCCGTGGGGCAATACGCCAGCTATCTGAATCAGAAGAGACATAAGGAACTCCTTGCTGAGAGGACATTGCGGGGAATCGACGGCGACGAGGACGCCGCCGCCCTGCGCGGTACGAGCGAGAAGTGGTGGGCAGGCCTTGCAAAGTCAATCGAGAAGTTTGCCGAGAAGCGCAACCTCGCCTGCCATCCCGAGAAGCGCAAGGACATCACTGCCGAGGTTATAGCCGAGGCACGCGACCTGCTGTGCAAGGGCCCGCTTTTCGGAGAGGAAGCCTGCGAGGCCCCGGTGAGCGATGGGGGCGATGCGCCTGCGGATACCCCTGCGACGGGTGCCCCCGCGCCCAATCCCCTGGCCATGAGCGAAGGCGACGTGTTCGCCGCCGCCCTGCGCGGGATGGAAAACGAGCCCGATGAGCCGCGTGAAGGCGGCGAGGGCGAGGAGACCGCCGCTGCGTGCGGGGCGGAAGGCGAGCCCGACTCGTCGTGCGACCCCGGCGAGGGCGCGGATGAGAGTGCGCAGATCACGGAGAGCGAGACAGAACTGCCGCGCGACCCCGGCGAGGGCGCGGACGGGGGAGAGCTGGCCACGGAGGGCGAGCATGACTCGTCATGCAATCCTGGCGAGGGCGAAAGCGGGGAGACCGTCTCTGAGTGCGGGACAGAAGACAAGCCTGAATTGCCGTGCGACCCCGGCGAGGGCGAGGACACGGTTGTCGTCGCCATGCACGGGACGGAAAGCGGGCCTGAGGTGACGTGCGACCTCGGTGTGGACAAGGCTGCGGCCGTTGTCGTGTCGTGCGGGTCGGAGAACGAGCACGAATCGCCGAGCGAATCCAGTGTAGACGCGCAGGTCACGGTGACCAATGCACAAGACGGCGCAGTGGAGCCTGCCGAGGACTCAACAAGCCTTCCTTCTGGAGAGGCCGGAGTTGAGGCGCCGTCCGAGGTTGAGACGGGCGCCGAGGTGGCGGGGGCTTGCGAGCCGCTGACCGACCTCGCAGCCTGCTCTGACACCTCGCCCGTCCCCAGCCCAGAGCCCGGTGTGGCGTCTCTCCCCGAGGTGGAAGAGACCTCCGAGCCGTCCAGTGAGCCGCAATCCTGCGAAACGAGCGAAGCCCCCTTCTCCCTGGAAGACGCCAGGTCGGAGAAGGACGACGGCTGCCTGGCGTTTTCGTCCATCAACAAGGGCGGCAGGTGCGCGGCCTTGCTTGACAAGCTGCATCCGGAGGGGCCGATGAAAGGCAACGCTGCCGCCACTTTGGTGTTGAATTGGCTTGATAGCAGGGGCTATATCGAGACGAGAAGCTTTGAGCAGGTGGAGGGCAGATACCCCACGGCCAAGGGCTATGCGGTGGGCATCCGGTGGCGGCTGTACCCTAACGAAAGGACGGGTGGCCTGGGCACCGGCATCGTTTTCAACGAGGCAGCCCAGAAATGGCTGGTCGAAGAGGTGCCAGGCCTTGTCGCCAATCCCGACGGAAGCCCAGGGCGCTGACGCGGGCCCCTCAGACTGCCCCGCGTCCGACGTGAAGCGAGCGTGACCCCAAAGACCCCGTGGCCATATGGCTGCGGGGTCTTTTGCCATGCGCCGCAGCCCTTAGCCCTTAGCCCTTAGCCCTTAGCCCTTAGCCCTTAGCCCTTAGCCCTTAGCCCTTAGCCCTTAGCCCTTAGCCCTCAGCTCTCAGCCCTCAGCCCGCAGCCCGGCCATTTTCCGCAAAGCCTAAATAGGAAATGCCCCATGTATTGCCAACTCGGCCTTGTGGCAATCTATGGGCGTGGAAGCCGCCTGCATTTGGGGCACGTCGGAAGGAGAGGCGTATGTACGGTCACGAATATACCAGCGCGAGTGAGGATTACGCTCGTTTCGGAGCACGGGTTATCGTGTTCTTCATCATCTGCATCCTCAAGGCGCTGTGGGACCGCTTTAACGACCAGGGCCGCGCAAGGTGGGACGATTAGGGCCAACACTTTGCTAACTGTCCAATTAATAGGACAAGTAAACGTTCAAACCTATTAACTTGCCCGCAGATCTGCGGAGAACATCCCAAGGGAAGGAGCGCTGCATGTTCATGCCGAGCAACGAGGCCATCGCGCAGACCATGAGGGAGAGGGGCGTGGACGCGGCGGAGCTGGCGAAGCGCACGGGTATCGCCCGGGAGCGCGTCGAGGAGCTTTGCGGCCAGAGGGACCTGCCGAGCATCCCCAAGGTGCGAGAGGCCAGGGCGATTGCTCAGGTCCTGGGCGACGGCATAAGCTGCCGCGCCACGAACGACTGGTGGGCACATGACCTGGTCGTCTGGCTTGAAGGGGAGCGGATGGACCTGGGCGGCGGCGAGTACTGCTACCTTGCCCACATCCCGTCGGGCGACTGCCGCATGGCGTTCTTCGCGGTCGACGAGTACGAGTACAGGTATGAGTACGAGGATATCGCTCGTCTCTTCGAGGCCTACGGCTGGCTCGGCATCGTGGTCGAGCGCATGTCCATAACCGAAGCGCTTGAGATAGCCCGGGAGCAGCTGAATCCCGTTCTCGTGTTCCCGGATGGCAGCACGTTCGTCACCCCCGACGTGCAGACTTGGGTCGACCTTGCCAGGGGGACGTTTGGAATGGAGGGGAGCGATTTGTGGGACTCCATGGGCAAGGGCTTGCCGGACTTCTGCAGGGGCTTCGAGTTCCCCGCCCCGGGCGGGGCCACGCTGGTCGCCAGGCTCACGAGGGTGCACGGTGACGCGAGGGCGGAGGTCGTACTGCGTCGGCCCGGCCAGATGGGGGAGCAGCGCCTGCTCGAGGTCTGCTTGCCCGACAAGCGGGTGGATTCGTGGGTGCGGGCGGGGTCCGAGGAAGCCGTCTGGTGCACCCTGGGCGCGATGGGCGCCTGGCAGGCGAGTGAGCTGTGGTGGGAGAAGCCCGGGGAGCTTTCGCTGAACGACCTCGCCTCCATTGCGCTGGGGGACGGCTACTACTTGGTTGCCATGGCGGCCAAGGACGGCGACGAGACGGTTGCGGTCGGGGTCGATGCGGTTGCCGACAACCGCTACGGCGAGGGTGAATTCAAGTTGACGCTTGGATGGGTGACGGTCGGCAAGGAGGGGGCGGTGGTGCACGCCAATGGTGGCAGGCCGGGAGCTGCGCGCACAGCGTGGCTCGACGCGCAGGGAAACGATGCGAAGGTTCTCAAGTACATCTCCTCTTACGAGTCGGGCGGAGTCAGGGCCGAGATGAGCGAGGCGGATGGCCCCTGGAACCCGCGTGGCTTGACCATGACCGAGCTCGACCTGACCGACCTCAAGACGGGCCGGTCGGCCCACATCGCCAATGCTCACGTCAGGGGCGAGTCGGCCCTGCGCTTGTACGTCGACGGCGGGTATGCCATGTCCCGCATCGATGCCGAGTTTGACTTCCTGTGGTGATGGGGCAGGGCGGGCCCGGTCGCTAAAGGTTCAAACCTATTAACCTGCCCGCAGATATGCGGGGAACATCCCAGGGGAAGGAGCGCTGCATGTTCATGCCGAGTGACGAGGCCATCGCGCAGACCATGAGGGAGAGGGGCGTCGACGCGGCGGAGCTGGCGAGGCACACGGGCATCGTCCAGGAGCGCGTCGAGGAGCTTTGCGGCCAGAGGGACCTGCCGAGCATCCCCACGGTGGGGGAGGCCAGGGCGATTGCCCAGGCCTTGGGCGACGGCATAAGCTGCCGCGCCACGAACGACTGGTGGGCGCGGAACCTGGTCGCCTGGCTGGAGGAGGCGCAGGCCGCGATGGGCCCCGACGAGTACTGCTTCCTCGCCCACTTCCCGTCGGGCGACTGTCGTGTGGCGTTTTACGCGGTTGACGAGTGGGGTGAGAATGCCGACTGGGTTTTCGAGGCCTTCGTTTGCCTCGATGTCGTGTTCGAGTATATGTCCATAGCCGACGCGCTCGAGATAGCCCGGGAGCAGCTGAACCCGGTCTTCGAGTTCCCCGAGGGCGGCAGGTTCGTCACCCCCGACGTGCAGACCTGGGAAGACCTCGCCAAAAGGGCGCTCGGAATCAAGGAGGAGCCATGGCCGCTGTCGTAGCGAGGTTCGGCGGCGATGAGGTCGCGTTCTCGACGCCCGAGGAGGCGATCGAGGCCGCACGCGCTTCTGAGGAGGTGTGGCTCCAGACCTCCATCGAGGTGGACGGCGAGGGGCGCACGACGATGACGTTCGAGTGGATGGGGAGCCGCCGTTGGGCGGCGTAGGAGGAGCGCCATAAGTCATCCGCCAATCATTTGTGGCGAGCGCTGTGTTGCTGAGCGCTGCGGCATGGCTGGTCAGCCTGAGTCCTAGGCAGATTCGACCGCCGAGACGCTGCCCGCCTTAGGGCCTCTGGATATTGCGCGGCAGGGCAAACGATATCGCGAATCGCGGGCCGGCGCCTCGTTGTGGGGTGACGGCCCGCGCCGTTTTTGCGTGCCTATTGCGGGAGAATGGGCAAATCTGCTGAGCCCAGCGCGGCCATTTTCGAAGGGCAGACCACCTTTCTATTGTGTGCGTTCTGTGAACTTCTCCGGCAATCAACCCCGATTTTCAAAGCCGTTATTCGAGTCATAGGACTCGTTGGGTACTTGAATTCGTATCAGAAAAATGAGGCAAGTCGGCCTTCTGAGCCGAAAATTCGACATTGGCGAGTGCTTGCGAGACGATCGTTGACCCAACGCCGCTGGGAGCCCCACGCGTGCTTCCAGATTAACTAAAGCCCAGGAAGTAGACTCGAAAAATAAGAAACTACCTGCTCAACAGGCCTATTTTGCCTAGCTATGAAACTGTAACGCTACCTGTTTTCGCACTTTTCCGGACGGTGAACTCTGAAATAGTAACCAAATCGATATCTACGCCCGACCTGAGAAACGTCGCTCAATCCGCGACCGCCGCTCTCCCGCGTCGCCCGAATACCGCGATACCACGGTATTGCATTGTGCGGCAGCCCGCGCTACACTCCGGCGCGACGACACAACCTGAAAGGAGGCCTGGGGCCAGGGGTTGTCCGCCGAGCCCCGATGTACCTGACCCCAAGGGGCGCAACGCGTACGTGCGGGCACTCGTTTTGGGTTTCGAGAGAGGCAGGTCGGAAAACTCGCGGCTTTCACGGATTTCTACAAGGGCGTTTGGCGCGGTGGCAGAAGCAAAAGCAAGAGGAAAGGACTGGCTATGAAGTGCATGGCGTGCGGTGCAGAGAACAGCGATGAGGCGCGTTTTTGCGCGAGCTGCGGGGCGGGCTTTGCCGACAAGGGGTCGGGTGCGCCAGCCAGGGGTGTGGCTCGCGGGCCCCAGCTCACCGAGGAGGGGCTTGGGCGACAGCTCGAGCTGAGGGATTGCAGGGCCGAGCTCGACGCGTGGCGCGGCGAGCTGGCGGCCTCCAAAAGGTCGTTCATCGTGTGCGCCGTCGTTGGGGCGCTCATATGGATCAACAGTTTCCAGTTCCTCGCAAGGGCGTCCACGTCTGAAATCGGTGTCGTTCTCTCCTTCATGGCGGGCTTCTTCTACTTCTTCGGTGCCTATGGCGTGTCGTGGATTTGGGGCAAGGCCCGCAACGGCGGTTGGTTCATCTTCGGCAGCACGCAGATGTTCGTCATCCTCTTTGCGCTCGTGCTGATGGTCGCCGTCTTCATCGGCATCCCGGCGTTCATCTGGAAGCGCAAGTCGATTACCACCGCCCAGGAGAGCATCGAGTACCTCGAGGCGCGCATCGCCGAGCTCGAGGCGCAGGCCACGGCTGCCCGCGCCAGCTAGCCAACATTGCGCGGCCCCGAGCGCGGTCGTCCCGATACGGAAGGAGACGGATATGGGCACCGAGGAAATGGCCGTAGTCGGCCAAGCTCACTGGGACTTCGACAAGCTGATGGCCGACGACATCGACGAGTGCGACGTTGACCCGAAGCTGATGATGGCCGAGCGTGTGGTGCGTCCATCCGTGCGCCATGACGGCGGCGGCTTTGTGACCGAGTCCGGGAGCTTGTATGGCGAGCATGTGCCATCGGCAAGGCAGCTTCGTCGGGAGATCAAGGCATTTGACGAGTATCTGGGGCTCGCATACAAGCACACGAAGAGGCGGTCTAAGAAGCGGTCGCTTTCGTCTGACTGCGCCTCCGACCCGTTTGATTGCGTGTCGACCTTGGACGGGATCATCGCCTTCTGCCACGTGCTCCTCGAGTACACGCAAGGCATTTCCTCTACCAAGAGTTCGGAGGCCCAGGTCACGAGGTGCCTGCTTCTGGCGATGGCGGGCCTGGCGTACGACTGGAACATGTATGGGTCAGCGGGGCACCATACCCTTGGGGATTTCATGCAGGCCGCGGAGGATGTGCAGACGGGCGCGTTTGACCGCACCATGCGGCGCCTGGTCAGCGGCTTTGAGCAGAGAATGAGCCTGGATGGCAGGCGTGTGGACTGCTGCATTCCCTCGTACGACGTGAATTGTCGCACGCGTCTTCAGCCGGGCGATGAAAGGCTTCTGCCTTTGCGTCTCGATTATGCCCGGGGCGTGCGTGCCGGGGAGGATTTCACCGTCGACCACTACCTGATGTTTCTGGGCCTGGCAGGGGATGACAAGGGCTATTTCTACGATGACGTCTGCACCCGCCTGGAGCCGCTTAAGAAGCTCGCGGCGGCGGCTCCCACGTGGAGTGCCGAGCCTTTTCCTGCCGCAAGCCGCTGCATATGAGGCCGCATAGCCGGCCCGCGCATCGAAACGAATCTCACGACACGAAAGAGGAACTCCCCATGGCAATCGGCATCTGCAAGAGGACGGCCACCTCCCACTACGTCTCCGACCCTGCAAGCGAGCTGTTCGCCCAGCGCTGCGTCTGGCTGGCGGGCGCCATCGACGACGTCAGCGCGCAGGGGGCGATTCTGGGCCTGTCGTACCTCGACGGCGTCTCGTCCGACCCCATCCACCTGCTCGTCAACTCGCCCGGCGGCTCCGTGACGGCCGGCCTGGCCGTAATCGACTGCATGAGGGGCCTGCGCAGCCCCGTGCACACCCACGCCTACGGGCTTGCCGCCAGCATGGGGGCGGTGATCCTGGCGTGCGGGGAGCCCGGCGGGCGCAGCGTCTCGCCCAACGCGACCGTCATGATCCACCAGCCCGCCGCCGGCTTCGGTGGCCAGGCGCTCGACCTGGAGATTGCCGCCAAGAACGTGCTGCGGGCCAAGGGGCGTCTGGAGTCGATTCTGGCGCAGGCCACGGGCAGGACGCCCGAGGAGATCGCCCAGGCCACCGAACGCAACAACTGGATGGACGCGCGCGAGGCGGTGGCCTTCGGCATCGCGGACGCGGTGGAGGACGGCTGGCTGGCGTTTCGCGGCTAGACGCTGGACGCAAAACACGAGGGGAGCGCACAGGCTATGGGCGAGTACGAGGGAACCATCATCGCCAAGGGGATCACCCAGGGCACGGACATGTTCAAGACGCGCATCAACAACAACGTCATCCTCTTCGGCACGCCGGGTGGCGGCAAGACGCGCGGGTTCGTGGAGCCTAACATCATGCAGATGAACAGCTCCTACGTCATCACCGACCCCAAGGGCAACCTCGTCAAGAAGTACGGGCCCATGCTGAGCCGCGCCGGCTACAAGGTGCAGCGCCTCGACCTCGTGAACCCCGAGAGGTCGGCGAACTTCAACCCGCTCGACTACGTGGCGAGCGACGAGGACATCCAGCGCTTCGTCGCCGCGCTCATGACGACGGGCAACGACGCGCGGCGAGTCAGGGGCGACGCGTTCTGGGAGATGGCGCCCCAGGTGCTGCTCAAGGCGGTCATCAGGTTCTGCCGGGCACTGGACGAGTTCACCATGGAGCGCGTCTTCCATTGGCTCTCCCGCGCGTTGGAGCCGCCGCGCAACGCCCAGTACGGCAGGCAGTCGGGCCACACGAGCCTGCTCGACGAGATCATCACGGCGTGGGCCTCGGGCGCCTCAGTGCGCGAGGAGGGCATTGCGGGAACGCGCGGGATGGGCAAGGAGCGGGCCGAGGTGCTCGCCGCCTGGCGCAACTACACGTGCGTTTGCCGTGCCGACACGACCAACAGTTGCATCCTCATGGAGCTGACCGCGCGCACCGACCGCCTGCAGAACTCCGGCCTGGCGCGCATCCTCAACGGCGACGACGACCCACTCGACATCGCGGGGCTCGGCCGGCGCAGGACGGCCATCTTCGTGGTGGTGTCCGACACCGACCGCAGCCTGGACTTTCTCGTGTCGCTCTTCTACAGCCAGCTCTTCCACGAGCTGTGCCGTATCGCCGACAACGAGTGCGACGACAACGACAACCGCCTGCCCGTGCCGGTGCGCGTGATCATGGACGACTTCGCCAACCAGGCTCAGATTCCCAACTTTGAGACGATCATCGCCGCCGTGCGCAGCCGAGACATCTGGCTCACGCCCGTCTGCCAGGCAACCGCCCAGCTGCGCCAGCGCTACGGCTACGCCGCCGAGACCATCATCGGCTGCTGCGACACGGCCATCTACCTCGGCGTGAACGACATGGGCACGGCCCAGGAGCTCTCGCGGCGCTCGAACATCCCCGTGGACGAGATCCAGTCGCTGCCCATCGGCGAGGCCCTCGTCTTCACCCGCGGCCAGCCCTGCCGCCGCGCCGCCGCCTACCAGCCCGAGGAGCATCCCAACTGGTGCCTCGTGAAGTGACGGGAGGGGAGGGGGAGGAGGCGGGGCTCGCTCGCCCGTGCGCTATACTCGCTCGCATGGAAATCTCCGACTCACGGCGGCGCGCCGTCTTCTGCAACCTCGCGCTCACCTGCGTGGTGCTGGCCATCCTGTCGTCGGCCACGGCCACGGCGCTGCAGCCCCTCATGCTCGATTTCGGCGTGGACGCCTCGGCGGCCGGGTGGGTGACGAGCGGCTACACCCTGGCCCTGGCCGTGACGATGCCGCTCACGGCGTACCTGGTCACGCGCTTTGCCGCGCGTCCGCTGTACATCGCGGCCGTCGGGCTGTACCTGGCGAGCCTGGTGGGTTGCGCCTGCGCGCCCGCGTTCGTGGCGCTCATGGCGGCTCGCGTGGTGGGCGCGGCCGCGAACGCCCTCATCGCGAGCATGACGCAGGTCAGCATCATGAGCATCTTCCCCAAGGAGCGCCGCGGCTCGGCGATGGGGTGGTTCGGGCTGTCGCAGGGCGCCGCCGTGGTGCTGGGCCCCGTGGTGGGCGGCCTTGCGATCGACGCCCTCGGCTGGCGCGTGCTCTTCTGGGGCGGCGCGGCGCTGTGCCTCGTGAGCCTCGTGTGGTCGGTCGCGTGCATGTACGTGGAGCTCCAGACCGCGCCGCGCACGCTCGACGTCGCGAGCTTCGCGCTCAGCGTGGCGGCGTTCGGCGGGGTGACGCTGGGCCTGGGCAACGTCGCGAGCTGCGGCGTGGCCTCGGCCCCGGTGCTCGCGCCCCTCGGCGTGGGCCTTGCGGCAGCGGCCCTCTTCGTGCCCCGTCAGCTGAGGGGCGAGCAGCCGTTTTTGAAGCTTGCCCTGCTCAGGGTGCCCGTCTTCGCCCGTGCGGTGCTCATGAGCATGGCGCTCTACATGGTCACGATGGGGTCGAGCGCGGTGCTGCCGCTCTACGTGCAGGGCTGCCTGGGCAAGGGCGCCCTCGAGGCCGGCCTGGTGGTCATGCCCGGGGCGCTCGCCATGGCGGCGGTGGCCCCCTTCGCGGGCAAGCTCTTCGACAGGCGCGGCATCGCCCCCCCTGGCCGCCGTGGCGGGCGGGGCGCTCGTGCTCTCCAACCTGGGGATGCTCCTCGTGGGCGACCAAACGCCCCTGTGGGTGCCGGCCGCGCTCAACGTGCTGCGCTGTCTGGCGGCGGGCTGCATCCAGATGCCCATCGTCACCTGGGGAAACAACGCCGTGGGCAATGCCGACCTTCCGCACGCCTCGGCCCTGCTCACCTCGCTGCGCAACGTGGCCGGGGCCCTGGGCGTGTCGGTGTTCGTCGGCGTCATGGCATGGGCGGGCGGCAGCGCGGGCGTGAGCGCCGCCTACCTGGGCATGGCGGCCGTCTCCGTGGCAATCCCGGTGTTGGGGGTATGCATCAGCAGGAGATAAGCAAGGCCAGGCCCCTCGACGGGCGACGGGCGTCAACCCGCGCGTTTGCGGGGCAGCGGCGGACGCCGGCGACGCCCCATTACAGTTCAGAGCAGGCTCTATGGAACCTGCCTCGTACATTTCCTGACGAATAGGCGTACGTTTGGGTGGCCCTTTCGGCGACCTGACCGGCCGCCTGTGCGCGACCCTTGCTAGCCGCCTAGGCATCAATAGCCGGATGCGGGGCGCCCTGCCACGTTCGCGCGGCCCTTGCCCCCAACGCAGCTCGCCCCGCAGCGCAGGCGCACCGCATGCGGTGCACGCGCGGTGCGTGCGGCTGGTTCTGGCGGGGAATCTGCATGCCGCGTCTTGCCCGCCGTTTGCCCGTGAACCGTTTTGGCGAGATGTCGCCGCGGAACCGGGGTTCTCCTACCACCAACAATCAGGTCACCCGCCGATATCGGACAAAAACCAGCCCGTTGGCGACATCGTAGCGGCAAAACGCCGCGCAGAAAGGGCGCTGAGTTGGCCAATTAAGCCGTTCGGTTCTAGCGGTGCCATACATCTGCGGAAATCGATGGTAGGAGAACCCCGATTCCGCGGCAGTATCTCCCCGTATCGCCCCACGCCCACTTGCCTTGGCCCATCCTGGCCGTCGCATCGTCCCGCGCCCGCCCACGGAGGCTTGCTGGCGCATGTGCGAGGGCCCCTCGACGCCTATGCGAAGGGCCCGTGGTTTTATTCCCCCGGATTCTTGGCAGAACTAGAGGAACGCCCCCGCAGGTCTGCCCGCCCGCCTCTCCGCTCGCCCTCTCGCGACTGCTCCGCACGTCCCCGCCCCTGCCTGCTGTCCGCGCTCCTCTACCCGCGCTCCTCGAGCACCTCGAGCAGCTGGGCCTTCGAGCGCACGCCCACCTTGGTGTAGATGTGCTCGCAGTGGGCCTTGGCGGTGCCCCGCACTTGCCGGAGGGTGCGGGCGCCGCGGTGGGGCTGGGAGCGAGTCGTCGCAGGGTGCGAGCGGCGCCGCGCGCATCTCAATAGATAACGCAGGTCGAGCAGGCGGGCCGGGGTGTCGAGTGGCATTCCGGCTCGCCTTTCGTTTTGGGCCATCCGGGTATTTTTGTGCCCATCGGTGAATTTTGGGGCGCGGGACGGGCGGCTGGGTTACCTAAGGACGTGCGCTTTCGCGAGGTTGGCCGCCCCTGGCTCGCCACCGACCTGCGTCGATTGCGCCGCATCGTACGAAAGGAAGCCCTGCATGTCTTTGAGCGAGACCCCCCAACCCGCCTGCGCGGCCGACGCGGCCGACACCTTCGAGCGGCGCATCGACGCGCGCCTCATCCTCGCCGTGGTGGCGTGCGGCATCATGTCGTTTGCCGGCGTGGTGGTGGAGACGGCCATGAACATCACGTTCCCCACGCTCATGGCGGAGTTCTCGGTGAGCACGGCCAGCGTGCAGTGGATAACCACGGGTTACCTGCTCGTGCTTGCCTGCATCGTGCCGCTCTCGTCGTTCTTCAAGCGCCGCTTCCGCACAAAGACGCTGTTCGTGGCCGCCATCGCGCTCTTCACGGCCGGCACGGTGCTGTGCGCGGCGGCCCCGGCGTTCTGGGCGCTCATCGCGGGGCGCGTGGTGCAGGGCCTGGGCACGGGCCTGGCGCTGCCGCTCATGTTCAACATCATCATCGAGCAGGCCCCGCACAACCGCATGGGCCTCATGATGGGCGTGGCCACCCTCATCACGGCGACGGCCCCGGCCGTAGGCCCCTCGGTGGGCGGCGCCATCGTGCAGACGTGGGGCTGGCGCACCATCTTCCTCGTGCTGCTGCCGTTCTTGGTCATCTCCTTCCTGTGCGGGGTGCGCTCCATCCGCCAGGTGACGCCCACCGAGCGCGTGCGCTTCAGCGCGGGACAGTTCGCCCTGCTCGCTGGGTCGTTCGCGTGTCTCGTGTTCGCCACGAGCGCGGCGAGCACCTCCGGCTGGCTGAGCGGGCGTGTCCTGGGGCTGCTCGCAGGATTTATCGTGCTGCTCGCGGGCTTCGTGGCCGCCGCCCGTTGCGCCGCCGAGCCGCTTATCGACGTGCGCGTCTTTGGCAGCGCCCCGTTTGCGCTGAGCGTGGTGTACGTCGTGCTCTTCCAGGCCATCGTTCTGGGGCTGGGCTACCTCATCCCGTATTACGCGCAGGCAGTCCTGGGGGCAGGGGAGATGCAGGCGGGGTGCCTGCTGCTGCCCGGCTGCATCGTCGGCGCCATCCTGGCACCCCTGGGCGGTCGCATCCTCGACGCGCTGGGGGCGGCCCGGCCGCTCATGTTTGGCGCGTGCGTGCAGCTTGCGGCCATGGCGTGCTTCTGGGCCTTCGGCTTCGGGGGGCAGGCCTGGGTGCTCGCGGCGGTGTACGTGCTCATCCCCATCGGCCAGGGGTTCTCGATGGCCAACACCATGACGAACGGCCTGGCGCACCTGCCCGAGACGCTCAAGCCCGACGGCAACGCCGTGTTCAACACGCTCCAGCAGCTGGGCGGCGCCGTGGGCACGGCGGTGGCCACGAGCATCGTCAACGCCGCTCAGGCCGGCCAGCCCGCCGACCTCGCGGCCGGTACCGTCCTGGGCACGCAGAACGCCTGCCTGGTGCTGCTGTGCGTCTCCGTCGTGGCGCTCGCCTGCACCTTGGCGGCGCTCGCGTGCGGCGCCAAGGCCGGCAAGAAGGCTGCCGCATAGGGGAGAGGAGACGCCGCGCATGCACGAATACATTCCGCTATCGGAAGTGGAGACCGGGCTTGCGCTCGAAAGCTTGAGGACGCGGGGGAGGGCCCGCTTCGCCTCGCAGCCGGCCATCGAGCCCGCCCCCGTGTGGCCCGGCGACAACGCTGCCGTCATCATCCAGGCCGCGCCCGGCGCCGTGCTCGAGTGCCGCGTGCTCACCTGGGGGTTCGACCCGCCCGGGTCGGTCGCGCCCAGCAAGCTCGTTTTCAACGCGCGTTGGGAGAAGCTCTGTGACCAGCGCAGGCAGGGCTACGGCTTTTGGGCCAGCGCCCGGCCCTGCCTGGTACCGGCTCGCCGCTTTTGGGAGCCCTCGCCCCAAGGCGACGTGCCATTCGGCGTGGCAGGAATGCCGGTCTTCCTCATGGCAGGCGTGTGCTTGCAGGGGCGCTTCGCCACGGTGACCGTCCCTGCCAGCCCGGATGTGCTGCCCATCCACCCGCGCATGCCCCTGGTGCTCGCCCGGGGCGACTCGAGCGCCTGGCTGGCCGGCGAGATGCTCGACCCCGCCCGCAGCCCCGCCCT
>CAVJGP010000020.1:0-12412 GCA_963648855.1 Alistipes onderdonkii
CCGAGCTGTCCTGCGACCTGGGCGAGGCCATGGTGGGCATCAACGAGCAGGAGATAGCCCTCATCATGGAAGCCCGCGGTGTCTAGCATGTCCACCATCACCGTTGGCGTTTTGGCCGTGCAGGGGGCCTTTGTCGAGCATGAGCGCAGGTTGGAGGAGCTGGGGGCGCGCTGCGTTGAGCTGCGGCAGGCGTCCGACCTCGCTCGGCCCTTCGACCGACTGGTGCTGCCCGGGGGCGAGAGCACCGCGCAGGCGAAGATGCTCCACGAGCTGGGCATGTTCGAGCCGCTGCGCGACCGCATCGCCCAGGGTATGCCCGTCCTGGCCACTTGCGCCGGCCTCATCCTACTGGCCGAGCACCTCACGGCCGACCCCACCGTGCATTTCGGCACGCTCCCCGTCACCGTGCTGCGCAACGCCTACGGCCGTCAGCTCGGCAGCTTCCATGCGGACGGCACCCTGCTCGACGCCCAGGACATGCCGCAGGCAGGGCCTCTTCCCATGACCTTCATCCGGGCGCCCCGCATCGAGGCAACAGGCGAGCAGGTCAAACCCCTGGCCTTGCTTCCCGACGGCACCGTGACCGCCGTGCGCCACGGCACACAAATCGCCTGCGCCTTCCATCCCGAGCTCGACGCCGACACACGCATCCACCAGCTCTTCCTGGGCCTCTAGCCCGCGCGGTGTTGGGGCGCCTGTGCGCGGCGCCTGCCACCGACGCAGCTCGCCCCGCAGCGCAAACGCACCACGCGAGGCACGCAAGTGGTCGGTTCTGGCATGAAACCCGCATGCCGTGCCCTGCCCGCCGTTTATCCGCGCGCAGTTTTGCCGAGATGTCGCCGCGTAATCGGGGTTCTCCTACCATCAACAATCGGGAGCCCAACTCTTATCGGGCAAAATCCAGCCCGTTGGCAGCGTCGAAGCGGCAAAACGCCGCGCGGAACGGGCGCTGAGTTGGCCATCTAAGCCGTTCGGCCCCATCGAAGCCGTAAGTCCGTGAGAATCGATGGTAGGAGAACCCCGATTCCGCGGCAGTATCCCCCCGCATCGCCCCAAGCCCACTTGCCTTGGCCCGACTTGCCCGCCGCATCGCCCCGCTCACGCCCTCGAGGACTTGCCGGCGCATGCGCGAGGGGCCCCGACGCCTATGCGAAGGGCCCGTGGCTTTATTCCCCGGGCCCTCGGCAGAGCTGTAGAAACCCCCCTCGGCGCACCCTTTCCCCTCGCCCTCCGAATCTCTGGAGCCGGCCTCTCCGGCCCACGGGGACTCGGGTTCCCAGACTCAGCGCTACGCGTTCGGATGAGTTAGGGAACTGTTCGGTTGAATTTGCAAATCAAGGCCCTCGCGATACTCCGGTGACCCTGGGCGCCCCGCGCGTCCAGGGCATCTCGGGCGGGTACAATGGGGCGACCGAACCGCCGACCCCAGGGAGCGCCATGGCCACCTTCCAGGAACTCATGCGCATCGCCGAGCTCACCGTCAAGGACAAGACGTCGAGCAAGCGCATGGGCGAGATCATGTCCATCCTCAAGACCTACGACGTGCGCCACGGCATCACGCCCCAAAAGGCCGTCCGCATCCTCGAGGAGCTGGGCCCCACCTACGTGAAGATGGGCCAGATCGCCTCCAACCGCAGCGACCTTCTGCCCAAGGAGTATTGCGAGGCCTTCGAGAAGCTGCGCGCCAACGTGCCGCCCATCCCCTTCGACACGGTGATCGCCACCCTTGAGCGCGCCTACAACAAGCCCTGGGGCGAGGTGTTCACAAGCATCGAGGAGAAGCCCCTGGGCAGCGCCTCCATCGCCCAGGTGCACAGGGCCACCCTCCTGGACGGGTCCACGGTGGCGGTCAAGGTGCGCCGGCCGGGCATCGTGCAGCAGATGGCCGAGGACATCATGCTCATGAAGCATGCCCTGGCACTGGCGGCCTTTGCCACCGACACTCACGACAACATGATCCTCACGGCCGAGGGCTTCGTCGCCGAGCTTGAGCGCACCACCTCCAACGAGCTCGACTTCACCGTGGAGCTCGACAACCTCGTGCGCTTCTACGACGACATGCAGGAGCAGGACGGCGTGACGAGCCCCATCCCCTACCCCCAGCTCACTTGCGACGACGTGCTCGTGATGGAGTTCGTCGCGGGCCAGTCCATCGACGAGGCCGCCCGCGCCGACAAAGACGCCGGCAACGCCCTGGGGTCGAGGCTCGCGCAAAGCTACATCACTCAGGTGGTGGACAACGGCTTCTTCCATGCCGACCCGCACCCCGGCAACATCCTCGTCAACGACGGCCAGATCGTCTGGATCGACCTGGGCATGACCGGCTCGCTCACAAGCGGGGAGCGTGCCTTGGTGAACAAGGCGCTCCAGGCCCTCGCCACGCAGAACGTCTTCGACCTCAAGGAGGCGCTGCTGGGCCTGTCCAAGGCCGACGGCGAGGTGGACCACGGCCAGCTCATGGGCCAGATCGCCAACCTGCTCAACCAGTACGGCACGAGCGATTTGAGCGACCTCAACGTGGGCCAGGCCTTCCTCGACGTCATCGAGGTGCTGCGCTCGCAGGGGCTCATCATGACACCCTCCGTCACCATGCTCGCACGCGGCCTGCTCACCCTGGAAGGCGTGCTGAGCGACATCGCGCCCGACGTCAAGGTGCTGGAGATCGTGAGCGAGCACGTGGCCGCCCAAATCGGCGACCCGCACTCGCTGCGCCGCCGGGCCCGCGAGCTGGCAGGCGTCACGGCCGACTCGCTCCAGGCCTCGGCCAAGCTGCCCCGCCAGCTCTCCAACTCGCTCACCATGCTCAACCGCGGCCAGCTCAAGGTGAACACCGACCTGCAGCTGCCCAGCGACTTCATGCAGCAGCTCAGCGCCATCGTGGGCACCCTGGCCCTGTCGCTCATCTCGATGGGCCTGTTCATAGGGTCGAGCGTGCTGTGCACCACGAGCCTGGAGCCGCGCATCGGCGAGGTGCCCCTGCTGGGCATCCTGGGCTACGTGGGCGCCTTCATCCTGAGCGTCTACGTCGTGGTTCGCGCCCGGTCGAAGAAGAAATAACGGATGGCCGGGCGGGCGGGCGTGCTAGGATGTCCGCCTCAACCCCGCCCCTGCCCGCATCCATCCCATCGTCCCGCCCGCCCCGACACGTGCCCGTCGCAACGAGAGGAGAGGCGCATGAGAGCGCCGCACGCACGCATCGCCCGCCCCACCCAGAAGGCGCACACCCTGCTCGCAGCCCTGTGCGCATGCGCCCTGGTGTGCGCCGCGCTCGTCGCGCCAACCCCCGCGCGAGCTTCCTGGTTTGACGACGCCATCGCCGCCGGCCTGGACTTCCTGGGCCTGGGCGATTCGTCCAGCTCAAGCGAGTCATCCGGCTCGGACGGCTCCGCCTCGTCCAGCTCATCCGCCTCAACGGGCTCTGCCACCTCGTCAGAGTCGACCGTCTTCCCCGCCTCCGCCGACACGCAGGTCGTGCCCGACACCGCCCCCACGCAGGAGGGCGCCTCCGCCCAGCAGGAGTCCACCGACGACGAGGCCGTGCGCCCCGAGGTGGTGGCCCAAATCGAGGAGCGCATCCGCACGGCGGTCATCGCCTGCCAGACCACGGAGGTGGACCTCAGCGACCTCGACGCCAGCGAGGCCGAGTTCCTCCAGGCCTGGGACACGGCCAAGGACGGCTACGAGGCGCAAATGATGCATTGGCTGGGCGGCTCGCACATCAGCAAGCGCGACGCCCGCTCCACCATGGTCTCCTTCACCGTGACGTACCAGGTAGACGACGCGACGCTGCCCACGTACACCCAGCAGCTCAACGACCTCGTGCAGCAGATCGCCTCGCAAATCGACCCCACGGAGAGCAACTACGCCAAGGCCGTCTTCGCCCACGACTGGCTCGTGAACAACGTGACCTACGACACCGCGCACGGGGAGGGCGAGTCCGTCCCCGGCTACTGGCACACGCCCCTGTCGGCCCTGCGCGACCACACGGCCGTGTGCTCGGGCTACGCCGCCGCATACACGCTGCTGCTGCAGGCCATGGGCATCGAGAGCAAGATATGCAAAAGCGAGGCGATGTGCCACGACTGGAACGCCGTGCTGCTCGACGGCAGTTGGTACTACACCGACGTGACCTGGGACGACGCCGACAGCGACGCGCCATGCGGCCGGCTCTACTTCATGGTGGGCACTGCCAGCCTCTCGCGCGACCACTACGATTGGGACCACGCCGTGGACGCCCCAGCCGACCTCTACCTGCCCGACGCGCGGCGCTGCGACCCCAACGAGACCACCTTGGCCGACGCCTTCATCCAGGCGGCCTACGACGGCTACACCGGCATGGTGGACGTGTACTCCTACCGCATCTCGAGCGACGACTTCTCCGCGCTCACCAGCTCTCTTGACGAGCAGGGCTATTTCTGGGGCGTGCCGCAGTTCCAGTGGTGGTGGAAGGCCAACGAGGAAGGCGTCGTGACGTTCTTCAGGCTGGCTTTCCTCTAGGCGAGCAGCTCGGCCCGCTCCGCGCAACCCACCAAGCCGGCCCGCCTCAGAGACGCCCGGGTCGAGCCGCCCGACACAGCCCACCCGGCACAACCTGACAGGCTCGCCCTCCTCAGGGACGCCCGTCGTCCATCTCGACCCCTGGGCACCGATGTTCGGCCACTCCGACTAAGCCCGCGCGTTCAAGAGGCACATGCGGGGCCGCCGCTGCCGGGATGCGCAGACTCTCCCGGGCGCGACGGCCCCGTTTCGATATATCATGCGCGTTTCTGTAACAAACGCATGGCAGACTGTGCGCGTTGGAAATATCGCGGGACGGGATGGGAGCATGGTGGAGGTACTGCAGAGCTGGCCGAAGAGGCGGCCCCTTGTGGCGGTTGCGCCGCGCACGGAAGACAAGGACACGCATCGCGACGGCATGACGGTCTATGCCCAGCTGCCCCTGTTCGACGCCATCCGCGAGGCGGGCGGCATCCCCGTCATGCTACCCGGACCGTGCGGCCCGGGGTCGCTCGCGCGCATGGTGGAGGCCTTCGACGCCTTCGTCATCCCCGGCGGCTACGACTGCAACCCCACGCTCTACGGCGAGGAGCCCCTGCCCGAGTGCGGCCCCATCAGCCCGCTGCGCGACCGCTTCGAGTGCGCACTCATCCCCCGCATCGTGGAGGCCTACAAGCCGCTGCTCACCATCTGCCGAGGCACCCAGGTGCTCAACATCGCCCTGGGCGGCACGCTGTGGCAGGACATCCCCTCCCAGCCTGAAAGCACGCTCAACCCCGTGCCGCGCTCCATCCGCCACACGCAGACGGGCGACACCCAGGGCATCGAGGGCCACGAGGTCTCCGTGTACCCCCACTCGTTCCTCTCGCAGGTCATGGGCAGCGCCCCGCAGGACCTGCACGTGAACAGCCTGCACCACCAGTCCATCCGCAACGTGGGCCGGGGCCTTGTGGTGAACGCCATGGCGCCCGACGGCGTGGTGGAGGGCGTGGAGATGCCCGAGCGCCCCTTCGTGCTGGGCCTGCAGTGGCACCCGGAGTTTCTCTGGCAAGACGACCCCCGCGAGATGCGCATCTTCGAGGCCCTCATCGAGGCGGCCACGAGGTAGGCCGGCGCGGAGGCGGGCAAGGCAGGCGAGAAGCCCGAACGTACGCAGGCGTCTCGCTGCCAAGAGCTGGCCGCGCACGTTTGCGTGGCACACGCGGCGGGACGAGCGGTGCATGCGCGGCGGCTGGGTGGGCAGCTCCGGCTCGGTGGCTGGGCGGCCCTGGCGCGGCGTTGCCATCCGTCTGTCTCTGCTGCCCATTTGTGTACCACCTGTGAAGGCGCACCAATTTCTGTCCGCACGCTGAGTATGATTGCCCCCGGCCCGCCGGAGCAGTCCAACCCTCCTGCCCCGGCGGGCCGAGACACGCCCTTTTCCGGCAGGAAGGTTCGCCCATGCGCCTTATGCACCTCGCCGACCTCCACATCGGCAAACGCGTCAACGAGTACCCCATGCTCGACGACCAGCGCTACGTCTTGGAGCGCGTGGTGACCCTCGTCGGCCAGCACAAGGTGGACGCCGTGCTCATCGCGGGCGACCTCTACGACAAGTCCGCCCCTTCCGCCGAGGCCGTGGCCCTCGTGGACTGGTTCCTCACGGCGCTTGCGCACACGGGGGCGCAGGTGCTTGTGTGCGCGGGCAACCACGACTCAGACGAGCGCGTTGCCTACGGCCGCGAGCTGCTCGCGGGCATGGGCGTGCACCTCTCCAGCGTCTATCGCGGGCAGGTGGCCCACGTGGAGCTGACCGACGAGCACGGCCCCGTCACCTTCTGGCTCATCCCCTTCCTCAAGCCCGCCCAGGTGCGCGCATGGCTGCTAAACGGCGCAGGTCAGGGGCAGGAGGGGGACGAGAAGGGCGCGGGCGATAAGGCGCAAGGCACAGGTGCGTTGGACGCCGCGAGCGCGGGCAACGCGGAAGGCGGTTCGACAGACGCAGACGCCCCCAGCGCGCAGGACGCCCCCGCGGGCGCGGACCCCTGCAGGGCGTCGGGGGTCGCCGCAAGCGGGGTCCCCTCCACGGCGGACGCCCCAGCGAGCACGGACGCCCCCGCCGCGTCCTCGGGCGTCACCACAGCCCTCAGCTACTCCGACGCCCTGCAGGCCGTGGTGGCGTCGCTGCCCCTGGACCCTTCCCAGCGAAACGTCGCCCTCTCGCACCAGTTCGTGACGGCGGGCTCGTGGCTGCCCGACACCTGCGAGTCGGAGATGAGCGTGGGCGGCTCGGACAACGTGGACGTGAGCGTCTACGACCCCTTCGACTACGTGGCCCTGGGGCATCTGCACCGCCCGCAGCGCGTGGGCCGCGACACCGTGCGCTACTCGGGAAGCCTGCTCAAATACTCGCTCAGCGAGCACATGGGGCGCAAATCCATCCCCATCGTGGACCTGGGCCCCAAGGGGCAGGTGTCCGTCGAGCTCATCGACATGCCCTACCTGCACGACCTGCGCCGCGTGAAGGGAACGCTCGCCGAGGTGCTCGACCCGGACAAGCTCGCCCAGGCCGACTGCGAGGACTACGTCTACGCCGTCCTCACCGACGAGGTGCCCCCCGCCGACGCCCAGCAGCGCCTGCGTGCGGCGTTCCCCAACCTCATGTCGCTCGCCTTCGACAACGCCCACACCCGCCACGAGGGCACGGCCGACGACTGCGACCTGGAGCAGGCCGCCTCGCTCAGCCCGCTGGAGCTGTTCTACGCCTTCTGGCAGGGTCAGATGGGCTGCGAGCTCGACGACGAGGACCGCGCGGCCGTCGAGGCCGCCTTCGAGAAGGCACAGGTGATGTAGATGCGCCCCACGTACCTCAAGATGAGCGCCTTCGGCCCGTTCGCAGGCGTGGCCGAGGTGGACTTCACGCTGCTGGGCACCGAGGGCGTGTACCTTCTGGCCGGCGAGACGGGCGCGGGCAAGACCACCGTCTTCGACGCGATCACGTTTGCCCTGTTCGGGCGCTGCTCGGGAGAGGGCCGCAAGCCCGAGAACCTGCGCAGCGACTACGCGGGCCCCGACACGCAGACCTACGTGGACCTCACGTTCGACCTGCGCGGCAAGCGCTACCGCATCGTGCGCGACCCGGGCGGCTACGAGCGCAACAAGAAGCGCGGCAGCGGCACCACCATCAGCGACGGCGACGCCAGCATCGAGCTGCCCGACGGCAGCGAGCTCACGGGCCGCGAGGCCGTGAACGCCAAGGTCACCGAGCTTCTGGGCATCGACGCCAACCAGTTCGGCCAGATCGTGATGCTTGCCCAGGGCGACTTCGAGAAACTTCTGTGCGAGGGCACCTCGGAGCGCACGGATATCTTCCGCAAGATATTCGGCACCGACGTCTACCGGCGCTTCCAAGACGAGCTGGCGGCCCGCCGCGCCGAGCTGGCCGCCACATGCAAACAGGCCGCCCACGAGGTGGAGCTCCTCGCCAAGCAGGCCCTGAGCGCCATGCCCGCAGGCGACGAGCCCTGCGAGCTCATCGCAGGCTGGGTGCAGCGCGGCACCCTCAACGCGAACAACGTGCTCGAGGCGCTCGACGACGAGCTGGCCCTGGCGCAGGACAGGCACGACGAGGCTGCGCAGGCCCTCACCCAGGTGCGCGCAGAGCACGACGCGCTCGCCCTGGCGCAGGACCGTGCCAAGCAGGCGGCGCAGACCAGGCTCGACCAAGAGCAGGCGCAGCGCAAGCTTGCGACCCTCGAGGCGGCGCTGCCCAACCTGCAGGAGGGCCGCGAGCGCGCCCAGCAGGAAGCCGACGCCGTGCCCGAGCTGCAGAAGCGCGCGGGAGCACTTCGCGAGCAGCTCCCCAGCTACGAGAAGCACGGCCAGGCCGTGGTCGACGCACGCAAGGCGGCCGACGAGCTTGCGGGCGCAAACGCCCAGCTTGAGGCCGGTCGGGCTCGCGCCACCTCGTGCGAGCAGGCCCTGGCCGACCTTGCCACCAAAGCCGAGAAGCTCACCGGAGCCGGCCAGGCGGCCGCCGAGGCGCGCGCGGCGACCCAGGCCGCCCGGCAGGCCCTGCGCGACGCCGAGGGCCTCAAGGCGAGTGCCGAGAGCGCCGCCGCCTGCGAGGACGCCATCGCCGACGCGCAGGCCCGCCTCGCCAAGGCCCAGACGTTCATGGCAGACCTCGACGCGAAGGACTCCGACGCGCAAGCCGCCATCGAGAATCTCAAGGCCTACGAGGCACGCCTCGCAGGTGCCCCGGAAGCCCTGGCCCAGGCCAGGCTCGACGCCCAGCAGGCCAAGACGGACCTCGCCGGTGTGCTTGAGCTTTCCCACCGCCTCGCCGACCTTACCGCCGACCTCGAACGCAAGCAGGCGGGGCATCGCAGCGCCGCGCAGGCCTACACGCAGGCCGCGGACGCGCACGCCCAGGCGTCTCACGAGCTAGAGCGCCTGCGCCGCGCCCGCGAAGACGGCCTTGCAGGCGTGCTCGCAGCTGGCCTGCAAGCAGGGCACGCCTGCCCCGTGTGCGGCTCGCTCGACCACCCCCACCCCGCCCAGGTCGGCCTGCAGACGCCCACCCGCGAGGAAGTGCAGGCGGCACAAGCGCGTGAGGAGAGCGCCCGCACGCGCTCCGCAGACCTGTGCGGCAAGGCAAAGGCCGCAAACGACCTGGTAGAGGCCGCGCGGGAGGCACTTGCAACCTTCACGGCCACTAACGGCGACGCCCGGGCGCTCGACGAGCGCGCCCAGCAGGCTCGTGCAGCCGAGCAGGACGCAGCCCGCCGGGTGGCCGCCGCCCAGGAGCAAGACGCCCAGCTCGCTGCCTGCCGCGAGAAGCAGGCGGCGCTTCAAGAGCAGATTGACAAACGCGCCCAGACGCGCAAGGCAGGGCAAGACCGCGTGGCTCAGGTCACGGCCGAGAAGTCGCGCCAAGAAGGCCTGCTCAAGGCCGCCCTCGACGCCATCGCGGCCTCGGGCCATGAGCGCGAGGAGGTCGACGCCATCTACTCGGCCGCGCAGACGGCGCTCGCCCAGGCACAGGCCGCACAAGACGTGCGCGAGCGCGAAGCCCAGCAGGCAAGCGAGGTGGAGCAAGCGCGCCAGACCGCCCAGGCCGACACGGAAGCCGCCCGACAGGCGCTGGAGGCTTGCAAACAGCACGTCCACAGCGCCGCGCAGGCAGCCGAGGTGGCCCGGGAGCGCGTGCGCATGCTCGCCGAGGGCCTGGAGTTTCCCGACGAGGCGCAGGCGCGCAAAGCCCTGGCCGAGGTGGAGGCGAAGGCCCACGCCCTCGCCGGCGCCCTTGAGCAGGCAAACCGCGCGCTGGAGGACAACGCCCGCCAGCGCGCAGCCGCGCAATCCACCTGCGAGGCGCTCGCCAGCCGCCTGGCCGAGCTGGGCGACCTCGACCTGGCCCGCATACAGGCCGAGCTTGCGCACACCCGAGAGGCCCTCGCGCAGGCGCAAAGCACCGAGCGCGCCTGCGACCAGGCCTTGCGCACCCTGCGCGACCTGCACGCCAGCCTCGCCCGGCTCGCCCAGAAGCACGGCAAGCTCCAAGACGCCCTGGCGCGGGCCGAGCGCCTCTCGAACGTGGCCAACGGCACCATGCAGGGCAAGGGCAAGCTCTCCTTCGAGACCTTCGTGCAGATGCGCTACTTCGAGGTGGTGCTGCGCGCGGCGAACACGCGCCTCGTCGAGATGACGCAAGGCCAATACGAGCTCGTGCGCAGCGAGCGCTACGCCGGCAACACCAAGGCGGGGCTGGACGTGGACGTGCTCGACAATTGCACGGGCAAGGCGCGCTCGGCCAAGTCGCTCTCGGGCGGTGAGAAGTTCATGGCGTCGCTCGCCCTGGCCCTGGGCCTCTCGGAGGTGGTGCAGCGCCAGGCCGGCGGCATCCAGCTCGACACGATGTTCGTCGACGAGGGCTTCGGGTCGCTCGACCAGGAGAAGCTGCGCCTCGTGATGCGCGCCATGACCAGGCCCGGCTCAGCCGGCAAGCTCGTGGGCATCATCTCCCACGTGGAGGAGCTCATGGAGACCATCGACCGCAAGATCGTGGTGGAGCGTGGCCACGCCGGCTCCACCCTGCGCGTGGAGGTGTAAGGCACTCGCCCGAGCGGCGTGCCTTTCGCCGCAGGCGGGGCCGATTGCACCGTTTGCGCACTCGCTGAAACCGTCCACCGTCTTTTTCACGATTTGTGTCAAAATGGGCGCTTTAGTAAGTCCGGCAGTCTCAAACAAGCGTCATCCAGGCTGTCAGATCATCCACTACCCAAAGGAGGCCTGTCCCCCATGGAAGCGCTGACACTGTCGCTTTGGAGCGTCATACCCTTCGTGGGCATGCTGCTGTCCATCGCCATCATGCCGCTTGTGATACCCGTGTGGTACGAGAAGCATCAGCTGCTCGTGGCCATCGGCTGGGCGCTGCTCTTCTGCATCCCGTTCGCCATCTTCCACGGCACCCACGAGCTGGCCTATGAGCTGGCCGAATCCATCATCTTGGATTACATACCCTTCATCGTGCTGCTCCTGGGTCTCTTCGTGGTCACGGGCGGCATCGCGATCAAGGGCGTCATCGCGGGCACCACGCGCAACAACGTGATCATGCTCGTGGTGGGCACCGTCCTCTCCAGCTGGATCGGCACCACCGGCTCGGCCATGCTGCTCGTGCGCCCCATGCTTCGCGCCAACGAGTGGCGCAAGAACAGGGCCCACATCTTCATCTTCTTCATCTTCCTCGTGGCCAACATCGGCGGCTGCCTCACGCCCCTGGGCGACCCGCCCCTGTTCCTGGGCTACCTGCGCGGCGTGCCCTTCTTCTGGACGCTCCAGCACATCTGGCCGCTGCTCGTGGTGAACACGGTCATCCTGTGCGTGGTCTTCGCCCTCATCGACCGTCACTTCATGAAGAAGGAGCTGGCCGAGGGCCGCTCCCCGGCCGACCTGCTCCCCGAGGGCCAGAAGGCCGAGAAGCTCCACATCGAGGGCAGCATCAACTTCGTCTACATCATCATGATCATCGCCGCCGTCATCCTCAACGGCACGTTGTCCGACGTGAGCGAGACGCTCTACATCCAGCTCATGGACGGCATCCAGCTCGGCCTCAACTTCTTCGTGCAGATCGGCCTCATCGCCGCCGCCATCATCCTGTCGCTCGTGACCACCCCCAAGGGCTGCCGCAAGCACAACGAGTTCGGCTGGGGCCCCATCGCCGAGGTTGCCAAACTCTTCATCGGCATCTTCATCACGATGATCCCCGCCCTCATCATCCTGCGCAGCAACGGCGCCTCCCTGGGCATCGACTCGCCCCTCAAGTTCTTCTGGTCCACGGGCCTGCTGTCGTCCTTCCTTGACAACTCGCCCACCTACGTGGTGTTCCTCACCACCGCCGGCGCTCTGGGCGCCACCGAGGGCATCGTGACCACCGTGGGCACCGTCGCCGTCCAGGAGCTGCTCGCCATCTCCGCCGGTGCCGTGTTCATGGGCGCCATCACCTACATCGGCAACGCCCCCAACTTCCTCGTGAAGAACATCGCCGAGATGAAGGGCGTCAAGATGCCCTCCTTCTTCGGCTACATGAAGTGGTCGGTGGGCATCCTCGTGCCGGTCTTCATCATCGACTCGCTGCTCTTCTTCCTGTAAGCAGCAAAAGGCAACGCACCGCAAAAAGGGCCTCGGACCGCAGGGTTCGGGGCCCTTTCTTGTATGCGTGGGAAACGAGTGCACGGCCCCGGGCCCACCCCGCCCGCGCTCGTGGCTTTTCGCCGCAGGCGCTCCCCCGCGCGGCTTCGTCGGCGCACGCCCATGCGTGCTGTGGTATCTTGCGCTCTTGCCGTTTTCCAGGCCTGGACGGCACGCACAAGTAAGTCAGGCAGTTCGTAACCATCCTGCCTTGCAGACGGGGCCACCCGCAGCTGCTAAAACA
>CAVJGP010000020.1:12646-34361 GCA_963648855.1 Alistipes onderdonkii
TCAACTCGGGGTCGGTGTTCGAGCTGGACGAGCGCACGCTGGCCCTCATCAAGCAAATCTGCGAGCAGCGCCACATCCACACGCTGCACTTCGAGGCGCACTGGCTCTATCGGGCGCGCATCGCGGCCCTGCGCGAGCAGTTCGCGCCCCTCACGCTCAAGATGAAGCTCGGTCTGGAGTCCTTCGACTACGACCTGCGCGAAGGCGCACTCAAGAAGGGCATCGCCGAGCGTGACCCCGAGCGCATCGCCCAGGGCTTCGACGAGGCCAATTTCCTCGTGGGCATCACGGGGCAGAGCGTCGAGAGCCTGAGGCGCGACTTCGAGCTGGGCCTGGCCCTGTTCGAGCGCATCTGCGTCAACGTGATGTGCCCCAACACCACCGACGTCAAGCCCGACGCCCAGGTCATCGCCGCCTTCATGGAGCAGCTCTACCCTGCGCTCGAGGCCGACCCGCGCGTCGACGTGCTCGTGAACAACACCGACTTCGGCGTGGGGGCCTAGCGATCGGCTGCGGCGCTCTCAACCCGCAAGCTTCCGACCAACCCGCACCCTCATCGGCGCAAGTGCCCGTCCCATTCATCGGCCGCAAACGCTTGCGCACGTCAGCGCCAGCCCGTCAGTCACGCACGCCTGCGCGACCCACTCCGTGCATCCATCCACCTTGCACCCGCAACATCGAAAGGTTCACCCAACCCATGAACGAGCTTCTACTCATCGCATCGGTCTTCTTCATCTTCGGCAGCGCTATCTTCGCCTACCGCTTCTTCGGCAAGACGGGCCTGTACTGCCTGTCGGTCATCGCCATGATCCTGGCCAACATCGAGGTCCTCATCATGATCCGCGCCTTCGGCATGGACCAGACGCTGGGCAACGTGCTCTTCGCCGTCACCTTCCTCATCACCGACATCCTGAGCGAGTGCGAGGGCAAGAAGGCCGCAAATAAGGCAGTCTACCTGGGCCTTTTCGCCTCGGTCTTCTTCCTGTGCATCAGCCAGGGCTGGATGCTCTACACCCCCAGCGAGACCGACTGGGTGTCGCCCTCCATCCAGACCGTGTTCTCCAACACGCCCCGCATGATGATCGCCTCCGTGGCCGTGTACGCCATCAGCCAGCTGCTCGACGTGTGGCTCTACCACAGGCTGTGGGCCCTCACCGAGCGCGCCTGCGGCAGCCGCGAGCGCTTCCTCTGGGTGCGCAACAACGCCTCCACCCTCACGAGCCAGCTCGTGAACACCGCGCTCTACACGACGTTCGCCTTCTGGGGCACCTACGACTTCGGCACCCTCGTGTCCATCTTCATCTCGAGCTACGTCATCTACATCGTGACGTCGCTGCTCGACACGCCCGCGCTCTACCTAGCCCGCCGCATCTCCAAGAAGCGCAAGGCGCTGGAGGCCGAGCAGGCCCAGCCCGCCGCGTAACGCACGCATACGAGCACGGCACGCAAGCTCTCACCACAAGCGCCCCCGAATGGCCCGGCAGCATACGCCGCAGGCCGCTCGGGGGCGCGATTTGTATCGGGAGAAGGACCGCACGGCCCAGCGGATCGCCGCGACCTGAAGGCGCGAGCCCAGCCTGGCACCGCCCACCGCGCGCGACCCAGCCTATGCTGCCAGCCCAAACAAAGAGGGCGCGCCGCCGCAGGATGTTCCCGCGACGGCGCGCCTTCTTGCGTCTGCGTATGTGTCCCCGAACCCCTACAGCTCCAGGGCCTTCTCCAGCAGCACGTCGTTCTCAAGCTCAGCGGGCGTCCAGGCCACGTAGATGTCGGGCGAGACGCCGCGGCCGTTGAGGCCGTTGCCGGCATGGGCCGCGGCCGTCATGGCCATGGGGTACACGAAGAGCATGTCGTCGTCGAAGTTGACGGTGAAGAGCTGCTGGAAGTCGGTGGCGCCGCGGCTCGCGCGGCCCAGGATGCAGGCCTTCTCCTGGCGCTTGAGGGCCAGCAGCAGCGATTCGGCCTCACCGGCGCAGCCCGAGTCGCACAGCACCACGACGCGCTCGGGGCCCTCGTCGGGCTCCACGGGCACAAGCCACTCGTCGGGCAGCAGCGCCGCCTCCCACACGAAGCCCGTCTCGCACAGGCCCTCGATGCGCTCAAGCTCGGCAGCCTCCTCTTCCTCGCTCCAGCCCTCGATGCGGGCCTGCTCCTCGGCGCTGTCGCGCATGCGCTCGCAGTTGCCCTTGGAGTACAGGCAGTACAGACCCAGCTCGCCCATGAAGTCGGAGAACGACTGCGGCGTGTCGATGAGGAAGGGCAGGAGCGGCTCGATGCCCTCGAACGACCCACCGCGGCAGCGACGCAGGTCGAGGATGAGCTTGTCGGCGCGGCGCAGCAGGCCCTCGTTCTCGAAGACCACGCCGGCAACGGCGTCGGCGTCCTCAAGGGAGTCCAGGCGCATGTAGACAACGCCGTCGTCCTTGGCGTCGCAGTAGAGCACCGGCTCGAGCTCGGCCAGGGCGCGGGCGTCCAGGGCGTTATGGGCGGGCTCGATGCTCAGGCGGGCGCCGCTCGAGGCGCGCTCCACCTCGGTGGTCTTTGCGTAGTGCAGGAAATGACCCCACACCTCGCGCTCGGGCGTGACGCCCAGAAGCGCGTAGCGGCGCTCGTCGGCACGGAAGGCAGCCGGGAGCTGGCCGTCGATGGAGACGATGCGGTCGCCCTTGGCCAGGCGCTCGTCATCCCACACGTCGTCCACGTAGAGGCAGTCTTGGCCGGCGCGCACCGTGAAGCCCACGTTCCAGTCGTGGGCGGCGTTCGAGCCGAGCTTGATGAGCTGAAGGGTGGGGTCGCCCGTGCAGGCCAGGTAATAGCGCACGAGGCGCAGGAACTCCGCGTCGTGGCGGTGGCTCGAACGCGAGCCGAGCTTTGAGATGCGCTGGCCCACCTCGGGCAGCGCGGCGATTCCATCACAACCTGCGTAATCGTGCGAGACGATGGACACGATCTGCTCGAACATGTCCGAATACGAGGTCAAATGGGATAAGCCGCCCACAGCGCTCCAATCAACGTCACGTGCCTCGCCGCGCCGGGCTTGCAGCCGCAACGCCTGGGCGAGACGCCTGTCCTTTGGGACAGACGAAGTAATTGTAAGCCCGCCGCTCATCGCCCCTATGTTCAAAACGTGCGTATGCAGGAATCCCCCAAACACCCAAGACGCGCGCCGACTCATGCGCGGTTTCCAACCCGTAAATACCTCCCCTTTGCTGGGTTTGTGCCTTCCTCGCCGCACTTGTAGCGCTATAGTTTGAGGGTTTAAGCAACCATGTCCCCGTCAACCTCGTGCGAAAGGCCGCCATGGAAAGCCACGACTTCCTCGTTCTTCTGGCGATGATCATCTATTTCGTCGTCGTCCTCACCATCGGCTTCGTGTACTCCAAGCGTGCTAACTCCTCCACAAGCGAGTACTTCCTGGGCGGCAGGCAGATCGGCCCCTGGTTCACGGCCCTGTCCGCCGAGGCCTCCGACATGAGCGGCTACCTGCTCATGGGACTTCCGGGCCTGGCCTACTTCACGGGCTTCTCTGAGGCGGGCTGGACGGCCATCGGCCTCGCCATCGGCACCTGGCTCAACTGGAAGCTCGTGGCCCAGCGCCTGCGCCAGTACTCCGAGGCCACCGACTCCATCACCGTGTCGGGATTCTACAACCGCCGCTTCAAGGACGACAAGAACATCGTGGGCACCATCGCCGCCCTCATCACGATGCTCTTCTTCTGCGTGTACGTGGGCAGCTGCTTCGTCACCGTGGGCAAGCTCTTCAACACCCTGTTCGGCGTGGACTACGCAACGATGATGGCCCTGGGCGCCTTCATCGTGTTCCTCTACACCCTCGTGGGCGGCTACCTCTCCGTGGTGGCGACCGACTTCATGCAGGGCATGCTCATGTTCTTCGTGCTCATCATGGTGCTCGTGGGCTCCATCACGGCCGCCGGCGGCGTGGAGAACACCGCGGCCTTCCTCTCCGACATCCCCGGCTTCATCTCGGCCTCCCTGTGCTCCACGCCCATCCTCGACGCCGACGGCCAGCAGGTCGTGCAGAACGGCGCCCCGCTCTTCGGCGAGGCCAGCGAGTACGGCCTCATCACCATCGTCTCCACGCTCTCCTGGGGCCTGGGCTACTTCGGCATGCCGCAGGTGCTCACGCGCTTCCTCTCCATCCGCTCGCACAAGGAGATCCGCGCCTCGCGCATCATCGCCGTGGTGTGGGTCATCATCTCGCTCTTCAGCGCCATCAGCATCGGCCTCATCGGCCGCGTGGTGATCCCCACGCAGTTCGGCACCGAGTCCGCCGCCGAGAACGTCCTCATCGTGCTTTCGCAGATGCTTCTGCCGGCCTTCATGTGCGGCCTGGCCGTGTCGGGCATCCTCGCCGCCTCGATGTCGTCCAGCTCGGCCTACCTGCTCATCGCGGGCTCCTCGGTGGCTGAGAACATCTACCACGGCGTCTTCAAGAAGGACGCCACCGAGCGCCAGATCATGATCGTGGCGCGCATCACGCTCATCGTCGTCTTCCTCTTCGGCATCTGGGTGGCGTGGGACGAGAACTCCTCCATCTTCCGCGTGGTTTCGTACGCCTGGGCCGGCCTGGGCGCCACGTTCGGCCCGCTCACGCTCTTCAGCCTCTACTGGAGGCGCACCACCAAGCAGGGCGCCATCGCCGGCATGCTCACGGGCGCCATCAGCGTGCTCGTGTGGCACAACTTCGTGAAGCCCCTGGGCGGCGTCTTCGGCATCTACGAGCTACTCCCGGCCTTCGTGCTGGCCTGCCTGGCCATCTTCGTGGTGTCCAAGCTCACGCCCGAGCCCAGCCAGGACATCCTCGACGAGTTCGACCACTACCGCGACGAGCGCAGCCCCGAGCAGGACAAGCGCTTCGACGAGGAGCTCGCCGCCGCGCAGTAGGCGATAAGGGAGCAAGGCGCGCGGCGCGGCAGGTTGCACGCGTGGCGGCATCCGCGCCTGCGTGCCAACACGCATTCCCAGGCACGTCCGCACGAACGCCCTGTGCCCGCTCGTCAACACCTGCGCCCACGTGCATACTCGCACGCCAGCGTCCGCGCCTTCACCGGCCCGCACGAACGTCGCCTTGCCGACGCGCGTGCGGGCCGCTTTCCAAATCCCCCAGGATTGTCGCGCGCGCGGGCGCTCCCAGGCGTTACCATGCGTGAGTGCGTCTTCAATAGACTATTTGCAGAAAGGCAGTCGCATGGAAATCAGGCGTCCGGCTAGCGCCGGGACCATGGAGTCGAGCGACATCATGGTCACCATCTCCCAGGCCGACACGGGCGGCATCCAGATCGACCTCACCTCTGTGGTGGAGAAGCAGTTCGGCCGCCGCATCCGCGAGGTCATCGAAGAGGTGCTCGGCGAGGCGGGCGTGCAGGACGCCTACGTGCACGCCGTGGACAAGGGCGCGCTCGACTGCACCGTGCGCGCCAGGACCCGCTGCGCCCTCGAGCGCGCCTGCCAGGGGGAATAGCCATGTCTGAGAAGCTTCTGCGCACCATGATGTTCGTGCCCGGCAACAACCCAGGCATGGTGAAGGACGCCTCCATCTACGGCAGCGACGCCGTGATGTTCGACCTCGAGGACTCCGTGGCCCCCGACCAGAAGGACGCCGCGCGCTACCTCGTGCAGGAGGCGCTCTCCTCCATCATCTACTCCACGCCCACGCTCGTGGTGCGCACCAACGACCCGCGCGAGGCCTGGGGCCGCGCCGACCTCGAGGCCATCGTGCCCCTGGGCAAGGTGGCCATCCGCCTACCCAAGACCGAGACCGCCGACGACGTGGTGTTCTGCGCCGAGCTCATCGAGCAGATTGAGCGCGCACACGGCATGGAGCCAGGCAGCACGCCCATGATGGCGGCCGTCGAGAGCGCCGGCGGCGTGCTCAACGCCCGCGAGATCGCCCTGGCCTCGCCTCGCCTCATCGGCATCGCCCTGGGCGCGGAGGACTACGTCACCAACCTCAAGACCACGCGCAGCTCCACGGGCGTCGAGCTCGCCTTCGGCCGCTCGATGATCCTGCACGCGGCGCGCGTGGCCGGCATCGCGGCCATCGACACCGTGTTCTCCAACGTCAACGACGAGGAGGGCCTCATCGCCGAGACCGAGCTCATCCACCAGATGGGCTTTGACGGCAAGAGCGTCATCAACCCCCGCCAGATCGGCGTGGTGCACCGCATCTTCACCCCCTCCGAGAAGGAGATCAAGAAGGCCGTGGCCGTGATCGGCGCCATCCGCGAGGCCAACGAGCGCGGCTCGGGCGTGGCGAGCCTCAACGGCAAGATGATAGACAAGCCCGTGGTGGAGCGCGCCAAGCGCGCCCTTCGCCTGGCCGCAGCCTCCGGGCTGGACATCGACATCGACGTGGAAGGGCTCTAAGCCATGGACGCACGCGAACTCGCAGCCATCCCGCACCTCGACGAGCTCGACGGCATCGACGCCGCCTTCGACGCCGCCAGCGTCACGCGCCAGGGCAGCACCCTGGAGGAGCGCAGCGCAAACTCGCCCAAGGTGCTCGACTCCATCGAGGAGGCCATCCGCCGCGTGGGCCTCAAGAGCGGCATGACCATCTCGTTCCACCACCACTTCCGCAACGGCGACGCCGTGCTCAACCAGGTGATGGACGTCATCGCGCGCATGGGCATCCGCGACCTCACCATCACCGCGTCGAGCCTGAACGACGTGCACAGCCCCCTCATCGAGCACATCAAGAACGGCGTGGTGCGCCGCATCGAGACGAGCGGCCTGCGCGGCGGCCTGGCCGACGCCGTGAGCCACGGCCTCATGGAGTACCCCGTGGTGTTCCGCAGCCACGGCAACCGCGCCTGGGCCATCGCCACGGGCCGCATCAAGATCGACGTGGCCTTCCTGGGCGCGCCGAGCTGCGACCCCTTCGGCAACGCCAACGGCTACAGCCGCGAGAACGACAACGGCATCACCTGCGGCTCCCTGGGCTACGCCAAGACCGACGCCGACTTCGCCGAGAACGTCGTAGTGCTCACCAACAACATCGTGCCCTACCCCAACGCCCCCTTCGCCATCCCCGAGCAGAAGGTGGACTACGTGGTGCGCCTCGACAGCATCGGCAACCCCGACGGCATCATGAGCGGTGCCACCCGCTACACCAAGAACCCCAAGGAGCTCGTCATCGCCCGCAGCGCCGCCGACGCCATCGAGGCGGCCGGCATGCTGCGCGACGGCTTCTCGCTGCAGATGGGCAGCGGCGGCGCCTCGCTCGCCGTGACGCGCTTCCTGGAGGAGAAGATGGAGCGCCTGGGCGTGAAGGCGAGCTTCGCTCTGGGCGGTATCACCGGCTCCATGGTGGCCCTGCACGAGAAGGGCCTCGTGAAGAAGATCCTCGACGTGCAGAGCTTCGACCTCACGGCGGCCGAGTCGCTCAAGAACAACCGCTTCCATCAGCAGATTTCCGCCCAGTACTACGCAAGCCCCGAGCATGAGGGCACGGCCGTGAACCAGCTCGACGTGGTGGTGCTCTCCGCCCTTGAGGTGGACTGCGACTTCAACGTCAACGTGCTCACGGGATCTGACGGCATCATCCGCGGCGCCATCGGCGGCCACCAGGACACGGCGGCCGGCGCCGCCCTCACCGTGGTGGTGTGCCCGCTCGTGCGCGGGCGCATCCCCTGCGTGGTGGACAAGGTCATCACCTGCGTCACCCCCGGCAGCACCGTGGACCTCGTGGTCACCGAGTACGGCGTGGCCGTCAACCCCGGCCGCCCCGAGCTGGCCGCGCGCCTGGAGAAGGCCGGCATCGCCGTGCGCGACATCCACGAGCTGCGCGACATCGCCGAGAGCTTCACGGGCCACCCCGACCCCATCGAGTTCACCGACCAGATCGTGGGCGTGGTGACCTACCGCGACGGCTCGGTCATCGACGTCATCCACGCGGTGCATGAATGAGATAAGCGGCTCGCCCCTGCGTGGGGGCGAGCTTGAGAGGCTGCAGGGCTTCCTGGCACGCCACGGCCTTTCCTGGGACGAGGGCATCGAGCACAGCGTGATGCTCATCGACGCCGGGCAGGTCGTGGCGTGCGGCTCTTGCAGGGCAAACGTCATAGAGTGCCTCGCGGTGAGCGAGGAGCGGCGCGGCGAGGGGCTGCTCGGCCAGGTGTTCACGCACCTGGTGGGCTGGCTTGTGGCGCACGGGCGCACCCAGTGGTTCTGCTTCACCAAGCCCGCGCTTCGCCTCCTCGTGGAGAGCCTGGGGATGCGCTGCCTCGTGGCCACCGACAAGGTGGCGATGCTCGAGAGCAGAAAGCACGGCCTGGACGACTACCTGGAGCGCGTGCGCAAGGAGACCCGCGAGCAGCTGGGGGAGAAGGGCGGGTGCGCAGGCGAGAGGGGCGTGGACGGGCCCGGTGGGCGTGCGGACGAGAAGGGCGCGGACGCCGCAAACGAATTCGGGTGCGCCGACAGGCCTGGCGGGCTTGCAGGAGTTGCGAGCGCAGGCGAGAAGGGCGCGAGCAGCGCGGGCGGGCCTGGCAAGTCAGCGGACGCGATGGGCTCGGGCGCATGGTGCGCGCAAGGCGCGGCCGGTACGGACGAGAATATTGCAAGCACGGCAGGCACGGGCAAGCTCCAGGGTGTTATCAGGCCTGTTGAGCTGGCGAATATGGCAAATGCAAGCGCGACCATCGGGGCCATCGTCGCCAACTGCAACCCGCTCACGCTGGGGCACATGTACCTCATCGAGACGGCCGCAGCCGAGGTTGATGTGCTGCACGTGTTCGTGCTCGCCGCCGAGCAGGACTTCATGCCCGCGCGCGACCGGCTCGCCCTCGTGCGCGAGGCTTGCGCCGAGCTGCCCAACGTGGCCGTGCATTCGGGCGGCGACTATCTCCTCTCCCCCGCCACCTTCCCCACCTACTTCCATAAGGACCAGGCGACGGGCCTCAAGGCGAATTGCCGGCTCGACGTGGAGTTGTTCGCCCAGCGCGTGGCGCCGGCCCTGGGCATCACCCGCCGCTTCGTCGGCACCGAGCCGACGTGCGCTGTGACCAGGCAATACAACGAGTGCATGCAGGAGTTCCTGCCCAAGGCGGGCATCGAGGTGGTGGAGGTGCCTCGGCTGGAGGCGCAGGATGACCCGGACGGCATGGAGCCGGCATCGAAGACTCCGTTTGCCACCCAAGACGGCGCGCGCAGTTGCGAGCCCATCTCAGCATCCACGGTGCGAGCCCTCACCGCGCAAGGCAACTGGCAGGCAATCGCTCGGCTCGTACCCGCGTGCACTTTGGAGTATCTCGCACGCCGTTATGGCTGGGAGTGCGCGAGCGACTGCGACGATATTGCAGGCGATTCGTCCGCAGCTGCCGTCGCCTCCAACTGCTCCAAGAACAAAACTCGTTGATAGGCCACGAATGATCAGGACATCCAACCAAAAAGTGGCCTCGCAACGAAATCTCTCGCAAAACTCGTTGTCGAGCCAACTTGGGAATGCTCCCAGCACCCCCGCCGACGTCACACTCGAGGAAATCCTCGCCGCACGCGATGCGCGGGTGGCGCTCCAGCGCGAGCTTCTTGGCCGCTTCGGCTGTACCCTCGTGGGCTTCGGCCTCAACATCCCAGGGCCCCGCAAGACCTCACCCGCATTCGCATGGGCCTTCGAGCGGGAATGCGAGCAGGTCGATACGGTCATTGAGCGCGTGGGCTGGCCCGTCGCATTCCGACAGACGCAAGCCGAGCGCACCGGCTACGAGGGCTTTGTTGCCGTGCAAGCCGACTCCCTTGAGGTGAAGCGAGCCCTCGTCGATATCGAGGAGGCCACTGCGCTGGGACGCCTCTTCGACATCGATGTGCTGCGTCCCGACGGAACGAAAGTAAGCCGCGAGGACCTGAGCCTTCCGGGACGGACCTGCCTGCTCTGCCCGCAGCCCGCCTTCGTCTGCGCACGCAGCCGGGCGCACAGTGTGGAAGAGCTGATCTGCGCCATCGAAGCCACCATCCAGGCGGCACGGCAGGCATACTGCAAGCATCCACTTCCCGCACAACCTGCGCGGCCCGATATTGACTGCGAGACGATCACCGAGCAAGACCTTCCCGCGCAGGTCACTCGCGCCGTTAACCCCGAGGCCGCCGCGCGGGCACATTTTGAGAACCGGCTCCAAGCTGCCCTGCGCCGCGCTCTCATCGAGGAACTCGACACCGCGCCCAAGCCGGGCCTGGTCGACCGCCACGACTGCGGCTCGCACACCGACATGGATTACGCCCTCTTCGTGCGCAGCACCGAGGCGGTCGTGCCGCACCTCACGCGCATGGGCATGGCCGGCTACGACCATGCAGCTAGTCACGATGACAGCGAGCTGCCCAGCCTCTTCCCCACAATCCAGGCCATCGGCAGGCAAGCGGAAGCATCGATGTTCGAAGCTACGGGCGGGGTGAACACGCACAAGGGCGCCATCTTCACCCTCGGCATCCTCGCCGCCGCCGCCGGCTGGCACGCCGGAGCAATCGCACAACGCGGCCCCTCAGGCGGCGTCTCGCCCGCCGGAACCTACCTCGCGCAGCTGCAAGCCACCGTGCGCGCCCTCGTGGGACCGGCCATGCAAGCCCAGCTTGCAGCCATGGAGCGCACACGCGCCCTCGTCGCCACTGGGGCGGACGTGCCCCTCACGCACGGTGAGCGCGTCTTCTGCGAGCACGGCATCGCGGGCATCCGCCACGAGGCGGCCCTGGGCTTCCCCTGCGTGTTCGAGGTGGGCCTGCCCGCCCTCAAGGCAGCCGGGGGCATCTCAAACGACGCGAAGCTCGAGGCGCTGCTGGCCATCATGGAGGTGCTCGACGACACCAACGTGGTCACGCGCTCGGGCATCGAAGGCCTTGAGCTGGTCAAACGCACGGCTCACGAGATACGTGCCACCGCACCCGCCGCCGACGACCCCGCCCGCCTAGAGCGCCTCGTCGCCTTCAACGACCTCTGCCTCGCCCGACGCATCAGCCCCGGCGGGGCCGCCGATCTCATCGCCGCATCCCTCTTTGTGTTCGAGCTAGAGGCCTAGCATCAACACCGTTTGAGATGGCACGTCCGCCCTCGCGCCCGCACGCGGCCCTTACTCCCCCGCCCCCTCGGCGCCCACGCGCTCGAGGAGCTCCTCGCGGGAGTGCACGTCGAGCTTCTGGTAGATGTGGCCCACGTGGGCCTTCACGGTGCCGTTGGCCACGAGGAGCTCATGGGCTATCTCGCCTGCCGTCTTGCCCTGGGCCAGGAGCAGCAGCACTTCCTCCTCGCGCTGGGAGAGGCTGAAGTCGCGCCCGAGAAGACCGCAGCGCTCCACGAGGGCCGAGCGACGGGCGGCCTGGCGGGCCTCCTCGCTCTCGGCCTCGCGCAGCTGCACGCCCCAGGGCGAGCTCACGCGGCGCTCGGTGGCCACCATGAAGGTCGCCACAAGCACGGCAAGCACCACGAGCGGGGCGACCGGCGCCCCGGCGGCCACGAGAGCCTCGTCGATGAGCCGGCCTGAGACCATCGCCACCGCACGTACGCCGCGCTCGATGCCGAAGAGCCACACGGCGCTCACCCCGTAGTGGTACGACAGCGACCCCATCATCGTCATGACGAATATTTCGCTCGCGGCATAGCCGAGATTCGCGCAGAAGCCGGTGAGGAAAGTGTCCATGAGGCCGAAGGTGGGCAGCACCAGAAACGCCGCCGACACGAGGGGCAGCCAGGTGCCGTAGATGGCCTCGAACTCGACGCGTTTGGAGAGCAGGCAGATGGCGAGCACCACCGCCGCCGCGCACGCCACCATGCCCGGCGAGGAGTGCGGGCCCCAGTCCTGGTACGCCAGGCTCTCCTGCAGGCCAAAGGCGAAGGAGTACACGGCCACGACGGCCACAGGCTTCACGGGGAAGGTGAAAGACGCGGGCGCCTCGACGGGCTGGCGGTTCTCGGGCAGGTTGCGGTAGCAGGTGCGCAGCAACATAAGCGACACGACAGGCAGCAGGCAAGTCATCACGGGAAGCCACGGCAGCATGAACCCGCGATATATATAGATGATGGCCGCGCCGCACACGAGCGAGGCCGCGTAGTACAGGCAGATGCGCACAGGCGCCAGGCAGGCATAGAGCTCGCTCCATAAGAGGATGAGCACCGCGATGCCCACGCCGCCCAGAAGCGCGCACGGCCAAGCCAGAAGCGTCGCCGCCTCGGGCATCCAGATGGAGAGGTAGCCGCCCAGCGTCGAGACCAGAAGCGCCGCCAGGGCCGCCCGGATGACGGCACTGCGACGCCACAGGGGCGACAGGCGCTTGGAGAGGACGGCGAAAGCAAACATCCCCAGAATCATGAAGAGGTCGAAGGCGTTGTGCCCGGCGACCTGCTGGGTGGGGTAGTTCACGAAGGAGCCCACGAAGGCAATCTCGATCCACGCGCGGTAGACGCCCAGGCCCAGGAAGGGCGCGGGGATGCGGGGAATCTCACCGAGCTTGGGCAGGGACATGGGGCCGACTCCAGACAATCACCGGGCAGCGCGCCGCCCGTTCATCACATAAACCTCAAACTATAGCGCGCACCCCTCAACGTGTCTTGCGGATGCCGGGTTAATCTCCCCGAAATGCCGGGTTATACGAGCGGTTATTGCCCCTCACCCGGGGCGGGGCCTAGTGTGCCAATCAGCTCGACGGAGGTGCCTTGGGGAACGCGCACCCCGTGTGAGCTGGTCATATGCATCCTATCGGCACCACAACAAGGAGGATTAGCATGGCAAACATCACTCGTAGGGACATGATCAAGTCCAGCGGCATGGTGGCCGCCGGCGTCGCCGCCGGCATGACCGCCGCAGGCACCGCCCTGGCCGCCGAGGGCCCGCAGTTCGTGGCCGACGTGGCCACCCCCGCTTTCCTCGCCGCTCCCGACCCCATCACCGACATCGTCGAGACCAAGGACTATGACGTCGTGGTCATCGGTGCCGGCGCCGCCGGCGTGCCCGCCGCGCTTTCGGCCTGCGAGGCCGGCGCGAAGGTCGCCCTTCTCCAGAAGGAGGCCACGGCCGTCTCCCAGGGCAACTCCGGCACCGGCATCGACCTTGAGACCTCCGACCCGGCCGGCGTCGAGGCCCTCGTCTCCCTGGAGATGAAGGAGAACGCCTACCGCCCCAACCGCAAGATGCTTGAGAACTGGGCCTGGAACTCCGGCGAGGCCGTCAAGTGGGTCATCGAGAAGGCCGCCGAGGGCGGCGCCCAGGTCGTCGACCAGGGCAACCAGCAGCAGAGCGCCATCGTCGAGATCAACGGCTACCAGATGAACTACGTCACCTCGTTCTTCGGCCCCAAGCCGTTCAACACCGGCGACGGTATGATCTGCCTGGCCTCCGTGGCTGAGAAGGAGGGCGTCGAGATCTTCTATGAGACTCCCGCCCAGCAGCTCGTGAAGGACGGCGACAAGGTGACGGGCGTCATCGCCCTGGACGCCGGCGGCAACTACGTGCAGTTCAACGCCTCCAAGGGCGTCATCGTGGCAACCGGTGACTACCAGAACGACATCGACATGTGCTCCTACTACCTGCCCGACCTGGCCAACTTCGAGCGCAAGCAGTTCAACAAGACCGGCGACGGCCACAAGATGATCGTGTGGGCCGGCGGCAAGATCGAGGACCTCAACCACACCAAGATGCTGCATGACTTCGATGCAGGCCCCGCCTCCATGTGCGACATGCCCTTCCTTGCCGTGAAGGACGACGGCACCCGCTTCGCCGACGAGACCACGCCCATGTCGCTCATGAACTGCCTGCTGCGCGGGCCTGAGGACTGCGGCTGGTACACGCAGGTCTTCGACTCCGACTACATGACCGGCGCCGCTGACTGGAAGGGCAAGCTCGTCGACCCCGAGGGCCTCAAGACCTACATGCCCGAGGATGACGGCGAGAAGACCGGCGTGTTCCCCGGCCTGGTCAACACCTACGTGGCCGACACGCTTGAGGAGCTGGCCGAGAAGCTCGGCATCCCGGCCGACACCTTCACTGCCACCGTCGAGCGCTACAACGAGCTGTGCGAGAAGGGCTCCGACGAGGACTTCGGCAAGGACCCGCAGTACCTGCTGCCCGTGCAGACCGCCCCGTTCTACGGCATCCATCGCCACATGCGCATCTCCGCCATCTGCTCGGGCGTGGACGTCGATGAGAACAACCAGTGCCTGACGCCCGAGGGCGAGCCCATCGAGGGCCTCTACGCCATCGGCAACTGCGCCGGCCACTTCTACGGCGGCGTCGACTACCCGCTCACCGTGTACGGTTTGAGCCTGGGCCGCTGCTACACCGCCGGCTACATGACCGGCAAGTACGTGGCCGCTCTGTAAGGTTGTAGCTGGTCAAAGAGCAGGTCGGCCTTGAGGCCGACCCAGCATGACAAGCCCCGTCGCCCGTCTCTTACAGATCGGGCGGCGGGGCTTTTTCCGTGCGCGTACGTCGCAGTCGGCGGGCAAACGTCGCACCCGTCCGCCTACCCCACAAGCGCCGCCGCGACCGCAACGGCCACGGCGAGGGCGCACACTACGGCGTGCGCGCGCCACTTCACTGCCATGAAGCCCACGAACTCGCGCAGGAAGGCGTTGGGCCAGAAGTACCACTTGGTGGGGCAGCCGATGCCCTGCGCCCGAAAGCCGCACTCCTGCGCGAGGATGGCCGCACGAAAGACGTGGTAATTGGTGGTGGAGTAGGCCAGCTTGAGCTCCCCCGCCGCCTTGCCCGTTGCCCCCTGGGCGACGGCGAGCGAGTTGCGCATGTTCTCGTACGTGTTGACGGAGCGGTCTTCCAGGGCGAGCGCGTCTTGCGGGATGCCCTGGCCAGCAAGGTACGTCGCCATGGAGGCAGCCTCCGAGCACACCTCGTCGCTGCCCTTGCCGCCCGAGCAGATGATGAGGGGTGCGCGTCCCGTCTCACCCTGCGCGCGATGCAGGGCCGCCGCCCCGTCGCAGCGGGCGCGCAGCAGCGGCGTGGGCGTGCCGTCTTTGAGAAGGCCGCACCCCAGCACGATCACGCAGTCGCGGTCAGGCGTGGGCCGACGGCGCGCCGCCGCGAAGGCGCAGGCGCTCGTGCACGCCAGAAGCACCTCGACGTAGCCGAAGACGACGCCCGCCGCACCCGAGACCACAGACCACGCCTTCACCGTGGCCTCGCTTCCCGAGGTGACCGGGAAGACCTCCACAAACAGCAGCGCGACGGCGAAGAACGCCAGGAAGACCACGCCCAGCATGTTGCGCGGCCCCATGCCCTCGCGACGCACGAGCATGACGTTGCTCGCGCAGACGGCAAGCAGGATCGCCGCCAGAAGCGGGAACGTCACCACGGCAAGCAGCGAGGGCACCATGCCGACCATCTGGACGACGAGCCCCGGGTCCAGGGCAGGCCCGACGGAGGCGAACGTCTGCAGACTCAGAAGGAGCATGACCGCGACGACCGTGCAGAGCACCGAGGCGGACAGGCTCGAGACGGTACCGTATGAGCAGAGATTTTCCCGTACCAAGAGCACCGACTGCCTGATGGACAGGACGCAGACAAAGACTGCCCACACGCAGGCCAGCACCGCGCAGGCAAAGCCGCCGGAGACCTTCCCGTCGCACGCGACGACGTTGAAAGGCAGCACCTCGACGCGGTAGATCTGCGCGACGGTCTCGCTCAACTGGACGTGCACGTAGGCGTCGCCCGGCGCGACGGCGTCGAGGCGCAGGCGCCAAGACGGCTCGCCCTGCGCGTCATCCCCCGCGCGCGCAAGCCGCGCGTTCACGACTCCCTCGACAGGGTTGCCGTCCATGTCGCCCACCGTGACCTGCGGGGCGGCACTGGCCTGCGCCGCGAAGTCATCGACCGGCACCTCGATGTGCGAGCCCTGGAGCACCACCGCGAGCAGCGACGCCACAAGGCACGCGAGAAACGACGCCAGGCACGCCACGGCCATGGCCTTTCCCGACAGAGGACGATGAGCCATCAGAAAGCCTTTCGAAGAGAACGCGGGCAACACGCGTGCCAGTCACAGCGGCGCGTCGCGCAAGCCCCGCCGGCGCCGCCGCCGCGCCCGCCATCCTACACCCTCGGCAGCGCCTCGTACCACGCATCGAAGGCCTCGCGATCCATGCGCAGCTCGAGCATCTTGTGGTGGCTCGTCTCGCCGCGTTTGATGAACACGGCCCCCTTGGGGATGCCGAGCGCGCCCGCCATGAGCTTGCAGACGGCCTTGTTGGCCTTGCCGTTGTCGGGCGGCGCGGTCACGCGAACGCGCACCTCGCAGGTGCCATCGTCGGCCACGCTCACGCCCACCACCTGGTCTTTTCCCGATTTGGGGGTCACGTGCACGGCACAGGTCACAGACGTGTCGGGCATGGGCGCTCCTTACAGCTGGTAGAGGAAGACCATCACGGGCATGGTCACGATGCAGCACAGGATGGTGACCACGTTGATGGCGCTGGCGTAGGCAGAGTTGCGGTTGTAGATCTGCGCCATCTGGTTGATGGTGGAGGCGGAAGGCGCGGAGGCCGCCAGAAGCGTGATGAGCAGCACGGTGGAGCCGTTGGGGGCGATGGAGCCCAGCGGCGTGAACTTGAGGATGGCCAGCGCCACCAGGGGGAAGGCCACGAGTCGCAGCACCGTCACGAGCGGCAGGCGCTTGAAGGAGAGGGCCTCCTTGAAGTTGACGCCCGCCATGATCATGCCGGTCACGATCATGGCCGAGGGGCCGATCATCGTGCCCACCGAGCTCATCGCCTGCTGCACAGGGTCGGGCAGGCGAATCTGCGTGATGAAGAGGAAGATACCGATGTACACCGACACGAGGTTGACGCCCAGAAGCATCTGGCGCCAGTCGATGGAGCGCGCGCCGCGCATGAGCGCCTTGCCGTGCGACCACAGCAGGATGGTCTGCACCACCAGGTAGGCCGTGCAGTAGATGACGTACTCCTGCCCCAAAATCATGATGACGAGCGGGATGATGAGGTTGCCGCAGTTGGAATAGGAAAGCGAGGCGCGCTCCACCTCGTCGAGCTTGAGGGGGCGCTTGAGCAACGCGGAGAGCGCCAGGAAGAGCCCCTGCGTCACGGCGCCGCCCACGAGGGCCGTGAGGAACCCGAGCTGCACCTCGCTCGTCATGTCCACCTGGAACGACGAGATGATCATGCAGGGGCTGATCACGTAGAGGTTGACCATGGCTATGACACGGCTGTCCTGTGGCTTGACGAAGCCCGCCTTCACCAGCGCGAACCCCATCGCCATGATCACGAACAGCGACAATATCTTCTCGGCAAGAATCAGACTCAACATGGCGGCCATGGTAGACCCTCACAGCGCCCCAGGAACGCAGGCGAAAACTCGCCACAAGACCTAAGCGCGGTATTGTGAGATTTTCTCCATATGCATTTGAAAGAAAGCTGATTGGGGGTACAACACGTCCCAGCATTCGGCATATCACACGACGCGCAAAGGAGACAGCTGTGAAAGAATTCAAGACTGAGAGCAAGAAGCTGCTCGACCTCATGATCAACTCGATCTACACCAACCGCGAGATCTTCCTGCGCGAGCTCATCTCCAACGCCTCCGATGCCGTGGACAAGCTCGTCTTCAAGAGCCTCACCGACACCTCGGTGCAGGTGGCGCGCGACGAGCTGAGCGTGCAGGTGTCCTTCGACAAGGACGCGCGCACCATCACCGTGGCCGACAACGGCATCGGCATGACCGCCGAGGAGCTCGACGCCAACCTGGGCACCATCGCCCACTCCGGCTCCGAGGCCTTCAAGGCCGAGAACGCCCAGGCCCAGGGCAGCGACGTGGACATCATCGGCCAGTTCGGCGTGGGCTTCTACTCCTCGTTCATGGTGGCCTCCAAGGTGCGCGTGGTGAGCCGCGCCTTCGGGGCCGACGAGGCCAACGCCTGGGAGTGCGACGGCCTGGACGGCTACACCATCGAGCCCGCCACGCCCGAGGAGGCCGAGCTTGTGGGCGAGCACGGCACGCGCATCACCCTCTACCTGCGCGAGAACACCGAAGACGAGAACACCGACAGCCTGCTTTCCGAGTGGCGCCTGAAGGAGCTCATCCGCAAGTACTCCAACTACGTGCGCTACCCCGTGCGCATGGAGGTCACCAAGCGCCGCCAGCTCCCCAAGCCCGAGGACGCCGGCGACGACTACAAGCCCGAATGGGAGAGCTACACCGAGCTTGAGACCATCAACTCCATCAAGCCCATCTGGAAGAAGAGCAAGTCGGAAGTGAGCCAGGAGGACTACGACGAGTTCTACAAGGCCACCTTCCACGACTACGCCGCGCCCGCGCGCACCATCAGCTTCCACACCGAGGGCCGCATCAGCTACGACGGCCTGCTCTTCATCCCCTCGCAGGCGCCGTTCGACCTGTACAGCTCCGACTACGAGAAGGGCATCGCGCTCTACTCCTCCAACGTCCTCATCCAGGAGAAGTGCGCCGACCTCGTGCCCGACTACTTCAACTTCGTGCGCGGCGTGGTGGACTCCCCCGACATCTCGCTCAACATCTCGCGTGAGACCCTGCAGCAGAACTCCCAGCTCAAGGCCATCGCCAAGCACGTCGAGCGCCAGGTGCGCACCGATTTGCTCAAGATGCTCTCCGAGGACCGCGAGGCCTACGAGAAGTTCTTCGCCAACTTCGGGCGCGGCATCAAGTTCGGCATCTACGCGAGCTACGGCATGAAGGCCTCCGAGCTGGCCGACCTGCTGCTGTTCTGGAGCGCCCGCGACCAGAAGATGGTCACGCTGCGCGAGTACGTCGACGCCATGGCCGAGGGCCAGGACAAGATTTACTACGCCGCCGGCGACGACCGCGAGCGCCTGGGGAAGACGCCCATGGTGAAGGCGGCGCTCAAGCGCGGCTTCGACGTACTCCTGTGCACCCAGGACGTGGACGAGTTCATGATCCAGGCCATGCACGCCTACCACGTGCCCGCCGTCCTGGCCACCGACGACACCGAGGGCGCCGAGGAGCGCGACGTCGAGCTGGCAAACGTGGCCAGCGCCGACCTCAACCTGGCCACCGAGGAGGAGAAGCAGGCCGCCGAGAAGGCAAGCGGCGAGAACACCGAGCTGCTCCAAGCCATGAAGGCCGCCTTGGGCGACAAGGTGGCGAGCGTGAAGGTGAGCGCCGGCCTGGGCGACTCCCCCGCCGCACTGTCGGCCGAGGGCCAGGTGTCGCTGGAGATGGAGCGCATCATGGCGCAGTCGCCCGAGGCCGCCATGGCCCCCAAGGCCCAGCGCGTGCTGGAGCTGAACGCCACGCACCCCGTGTTCGAGAAGCTCGCGGCGGCGCAGACGGCAGGCGAGGGCGAGAAGGTGGCGCTGTACGCGCAGCTGCTGCTCGACCAGGCGCTGCTGGTGGCGGGCATGCCGGTGGAGGACCCGGTGTCCTTCGCGGAGAACGTTTGCAGGCTGATGTAGGGGAATAGGTAGGTTGTCGAGGGGCCGCCCCCGTTCTCTTCGAGCAACAGCGCTTCGCGAGATGTTGCTCGAAGAGAACGGGGGCGGCCCTTGCGTGTCTCTCAGCCAGAAACTAGGGTTGGGGCTTGGCGGCACGTGCTGGGGGACCCCCGAGAGGCGCGGGCGAGGTTGGGGGTGCGGCCGGCTGCCTAGCGGCATCGGCCGTGCGAGCAAGGGCGTCCGGCAGGTCGGGCGGCCGACTGCCTTGGGCAGCGGCCGCGAGGACGGGGGTCGCGCAAGGGGTGGGCGGCCGGCTGGCGGGGCCAGCGGCCGCCGGAGGATGGAGGTCATCGGGACTTGGGCGGCCGGCTGCCGGGGGGCAGCGGCCTTCGAGCTAGAGGGTCTCGCCGGTGGCGAAGGGGTAGAGGGTCTGGGTAGTGTCGATGGTGGGGGTGCCGTCGGAAGCCTCGGCGATGGCGAAGATATCGACGGGGAGCTGGCCGGAGACGGGGTGGCCGCCGAAGATGGCTTCCACGCCGGCGGGGACGTTGGGGCCGAAGGCGCGGTCGGGGGCGAGGGCCTCGGTGGGGTCCATGCCCTTGTTGCCGTACACGGCCACAAGCGCGCAGCCGTCCTCGTAGAGGGCCAGGTCGTAGGGCTTGGAGATGCTCATCACCGCGAGGGGCACGCCTGCGGTGCGAGCTGCCTCGATGGCGCGGGCGGGCACGTAGCCGTTGGTGAAGGCGGGCGCCTCGGTGGAAAGGCCGCCGTTGGCCGGCTCGGAGACGACCACGGCGTAGTCGGCCTGGCCGATGGCCTCGCACACACGGTCGGCTGAAGCGATGACGGCATCCTCGCTCGCGTCGTCGCCGCCGTAGTACATCGACTCGTACTCCACGCCCTCGGGCAGATGGCCCTCGGCGATGAGGCGGCGCATCGCAAGCTCCATGCCGGGCGTCTCGTTGCTCCAGGCGCCCACGAGAAGCACGTGCTGGCCTGCCTGCGGCTTAAAGGGCAGCAGGCCCTCGCTGCGCACGACCGTCACCGCGCAGGCGGCCGCCTCGCGCTCCACGGCACGGTTGTCCTCGCAGCCCACGCAGGCAAGCGCCGCAGCGAGGCCCTCGTCGTAGGACACGCCCGTGCCCGCAACGTCGGCACCCTTGCAGGCCAGCGCGAGGATGCCCCTGCGCAGCTTCAGCCCCAGGATGCGGCGAACGGACTCGTCGAGGCGCTCCTCGGTGAGGTCGGCGTCGGCGACAAGGCCCTCCACCAGCTCGTCCATCGCGGCCTCGTCGGCGGCGCTGCGTGGCGAGATGGGCATGAGCGCGATGTCGGCGCCGGCCAGGAAGGTGCGACGCACGGCGTCGAGCGGGGTGAAGTTGGCCTTGATGGCGTCCATGCTGAACGCGTCGGTGACGGTAACGCCCTCAAAGCCCAGCTCGTCGCGCAGGATGTCGGTGAGGAACACGTGCGAGAGGGTCGCGGGCAGGCAAATCTCGCCCATCTCGGGGTCGATGGACGTCGCGGTGGTAGGATCTACCTGCGGGTACTGGATGTGCGCGGTCATCACCATGTCGGCGCCGGCCTCGAAGGCCGCGCGGAAGGGCACGAACTCGAGCGCCTCAAGCTCCTCGCGCGTCTTCTCGATGCGCGGAAGACCCGTGTGCGAGTCGGTGCCGGCGTCGCCGTGGCCGGGGAAGTGCTTGGCGCAGCCGCACACGCCCTGGCCCTGGATGCCGTCGAGCACCGCGCACCCCAGCTCGCTCACCAGCTCGGGCCTGTCGGAGAAGGATCGCAGGCCGATGACGGGGTTGTTCGGGTTGGAGTTGACGTCCACCACGGGCGCGAAATCCACGTTGATGCCCAGGCTTGCCAGCTCGCTTGCCATGACGCGGCCGCACTCGCTCGCCAACTCGGTGCTGCGGGTGGCGCCCAGGGCCATGTTGCCCGGCATGGCGCAGCCGCTGCCCAGGCGGTAGACGATGCCGCCCTCCTGGTCGATGCCCAGAAGCAGCGGGATGCCGCCCGCCTCGGAGCCCGCCGAGTTGCGGGTGGCCGCCGTCTGCAGGGCGTAGGTGAGGTCGAAGGTCTGTTGCGTGGCCTTGACGTTGTTGGCGAAGAGGATCACGCCGCCGAAGCCGAACTTGTCGACGAAGGCGTCCACCTCGTCGTTCATCTGCGTGAAGTCGACCTCGTCGGTCTCGCCGGCCGCACGCCACTTGCGAAAGTCGGGCATGATCATCTGGCAGATCTTCTCGCGGCGGGTCATGCCGGCCACAAGCGCGGCCACGTCTTGCGCCTCAACGGCCTGCGTCACGAGGG